>DATLHW010000377.1:0-9735 GCA_035539675.1 Burkholderiales bacterium
CACGCATCGCGGTGATATCGGCCAGCCCCATGCCATAAGCAGAGAGAACGCCCGCAAGGGGATGAACCAGGATGCTCGTAATACCAAGCGCATCTGCGACTAGGCAAGCATGTTGTCCAGCAGCGCCGCCAAAACATACCAATGTGTACTTGGTAACGTCATAACCACGCTCGACTGAAATTTTCTTGATCGCATTCGCCATGTTCGCCACGGCGATATGGATAAAACCTTCCGCGATTTCCTCTGGCGTTCTAATGGCGCCGATTCCGTCTTCGATCTGCTTGGCTAGCACGGCGAATTTTTGCCTGACAATGCCCACATCCAACGCTTGCGCGCCGTCCGATCCAAAAATTCTTGGAAAAAATGTTGGCTGGATTTTCCCCACCATCACATTGCAATCGGTAATCGCGAGCGGTCCATTGTTGCGATACGCCGCCGGACCTGGATTCGCGCCTGCGGAATCCGGACCCACGCGCATGCGAGCGCCATCGAAATGAAGAATCGAGCCGCCGCCTGCCGCGACGGTATGAATACTCATCATCGGCGCACGCACTCGTACGCCCGCCACTTGCGTCTCAAAAGTGCGTTCGAATTCGCCGTTGTAGTGCGATACGTCCGTGGAAGTGCCGCCCATGTCGAAACCAATGAGCCGATCAAAACCAGCCGCTTGCGCAACGCGCGCCATGCCAACAATACCGCCAGCGGGGCCGGAAAGAATGGAATCCTTACCCTGAAAATGCTCGAACGACACAAGCCCGCCGTTCGATTGCATGAACATCAATCGAACACCCGAAATATCACGCGAGACGGAATCGACGTAGCGCCGCAGAACTGGAGAAAGATAGGCATCGACCACCGTCGTATCGCCACGCCCAACGAGCTTCATCATTGGGTTTACTTCATGAGAAGCAGAGATTTGACTAAAACCAATCTCCCGAGCAAGCCGCATCATGATCTGCTCATGCTGCGGATAACGGTAGCCGTGCATGAAAACAATGGCGATGGAGCGAAAGCCAAGGGAAAACACAGCGTCCAGTTGGGCGCGCGCATTTTCCATATCAAGCGGAGTCAGAACATCGCCGCTCGCCATCACGCGTTCATCAACCTCCTCCACCTTCGTGTAAAGGAGTTCCGGCAATACGATGCGTCGGTCGAAAAGTCTGGGCCGCGCCTGGTATCCGATACGCAACGCGTCACGGAACCCCCGCGTGATGAATAGCGCCGTCGGCTCGCCTTTGCGCTCAAGCAACGCATTGGTGGCGACCGTCGTACCCATCTTCACAACGTCAATCTCGTCGGCAGGAATGGGTTCGTTCAGTCTCAACCCCATCAGCGCGCGCATTCCAGCGATGGCGGCGTCGGTGTAATGTGTTGGATTGTCGGATAAGAGTTTGTGGGTGACCAGATCGCCATCGGGACGACGAGCAACGATGTCAGTGAAGGTTCCACCGCGGTCGATCCAAAATCGCCAGCGGCCGTCGGATTGTTTATTCACAAATAGGGAAATGTCCGAAGTTACGAATAGCGCTCCTCCTCCCGCCTATAGGCATGGGTATCAACACAAGTTTCGCGTAGCCACGAATACTCCCTCTCCCTTGAGGGGAGAGGGCCGGGGAGAGGGTGACAGCGGTGATAATTTGAACCATCACCCTCTCCCCTCAAGGGAGAGGGGCTTAAAGCGGGCTTGTGTAGATACCCATGCTACAGGGGGAGAATGAGCAAAACTGAGCCTATATGATTCAGGAGTCCTAACGGTTATCGCCATCCAACAACCGACCCAGCCCGCCAAGAACCGATCCCTCTTCGCGACCACCGCCACCCGTCTGCGGAGCAGCAGCATAGATTCGGTTAGCGAGCCGGCTGAAGGGCAACGATTGCAGCACGATTCGCCCCGGACCTCTGAGGGTCGCAAAGAACAACCCCTCGCCACCAAACAAAGCCGTCTTTATCTTGCCAACGTATTGAATGTCGTAATTAACGCTAGCCTGCATCGCAACCAGGCAACCGGTATCAACACGCAACACTTCGCCTGCCGCCAACTCGCGCTGCATCAACGTTCCCCCGGCGTGCAAGAAGGCCATGCCATCGCCTTCCAGCTTTTGCATGATGAATCCTTCTCCACCGAAAAAACCCGCGCCCAACCGACGCTGGAAAGCAATGCCAATCGACACCCCGCGCGCCGCGCAAAGAAACGCGTCCTTCTGGCAGATGAATGTTCCACCCACCTGAGAAAGATCGACCGGCAAAATCTTGCCCGGATACGGCGCCGCAAACGCCAGTTTCTTTTTACCGCCGGCTTTATTGGTGTAAACCGTCATAAACAGCGATTCGCCGGTGAGAAGCCGTTTTCCGGCCCCCAGCAATTTACCCATCAAACCGCCGCCCCCATCACCAGCGCCATCGCCGAAAACGGTATCCATATCGATGCCGTCTTCCATGTACATCATCTCTCCAGCCTCACCTACCACCGATTCATTCGGATCGAGTTCGAGCTCCACAAACTGCATATCATCGCCAAAGATGTTGTAATCGATTATGTCCATAGCCATTTTGCAGACTCCTTTTATTAGGATAGTGTTTGATTAAAAACTATGGCGAGCGTCGCTCCGGGAAAGCAACAGCTATTTCACCATGCTCCGGATCACCTTGCGCCGGAAAAGACAAAGTTCGCGCTTTCGCATCCCATAACATGGCCTCGCCAGTATAAGGATTAGTCAACTGCGCCTCACTGGTTTGCAAGAACGGGCCAACACGGTCTTGGGGCACGTCGAACGCGTCAATCTGAACCTGCAGATTCACCAGACGCATCAGCCCATCCACGTCATGCGCCTTCAATAGATAATCGCCCATATCGAAAAACCCGTTCGCCACAAGCTGTTTGCCAATACGATTATAAATGGCCGCAGTCGGAAAACTCCTGGGCTGATATTCGTTTTTGAGAGACTGGGTAAATGCGTCCTTCTGCTTCAGGATCTGAGATGCAGGCAACTCAGAAAACGCTGCCCATTGCTCTAGCAGACCCGCCTGCAAGTTTATCGTCGCGTTGCGGCGGTATAGCGGGGTCTTGCGCCAAAATGGATTTTCGAGCGACCAATTAGTAGCCTGAGCAACAGCGGTCTTTACGTCTTTTTGAGCAGGTAATTGCTGCGCTTCGAATTGATTCAGGGCGGCCTCCACAGCGCGCAGTTCTCCACCTAATGCGCGCCGAAAACTTAGTTCTTTTGCGCTTAATGGGGCGCTAATCTGCAAAAACACATCCTTGTAGGATTTCACGATCGCCGGAAACTGCACCACGACCTGACTTAACAACTCGTATTGCCTACGAAGCATCGTCAGTGCGGCCATGCGGGGCAATAAGCTTTCCGATTGCGCAAATAACATGCGGCCAAACCGCGTGTCCTTCTGCAAAAAATCCAAGCCTTCGGAAACGTGACCGTCGTTGATGAGCAATATCGCCTTTGCCCATAGCGCGAACTTTGCTCGCTGGATATCCACAAAGGGCAGAGTGGCTTGGACGGCCTCGCCTTCCGGCTGAGCAAATTGCGTATGAGCTAACAATGCCGCGTACCGATTCAATAGTGTCTGATTGTCAGCGAGTATCTTTTCAACCCGGGCTTTATTTTGCAGGATGCAAATCACATCGTTTATCTGATCTTTACCACAGAGAGACAAAACGCTTTCAGTGAAACGAAGCTCGCCCGGTTGTTCAGCAGGCGCTGGTGTTTGCTGAATACGAGGAAGCTTCGCGAGTTGCCGACCCGCGTTGACAGGGTCCCTATCAACCGTCGATCGAAACCCCAACAAGAAGAAGTAAACAGTTTCGCTTTCGCTGTTCATCGGGGTTTTCAAAAACTCTTCAGCCGTTCGATCAATGAGCTCATCTCGGGTTCCGGTTAAAAAGGTCAGAAACAGGACCATTGAAATCGCAAATAGAAAAGAAATAATTTTCTTCATGAATAAAGGCCGCTCCAAATGTGTCCCGCTTACTAGATCCGAAAACTAATGTCAGCTTGGTCCCACGGCCTTTATCCACGGATACCAAGAAGGGATGGAAATGTTCGATGCAGCCATACTTATTAACGCTGGCGGGTGGACGAAGATGCACTTAGCTCCGGGGAAGGCGCTCTCTTAGCAACACATAATCAAGTAGTTGACCTGCCTGGGAGCGAAACAAAAACAGGACTTTGACGGGATTTGGAATGCTTCGTCAAGCGTGGGACTAACATTTGGAGAAACGCGGAGGGGATGGTGAACTATACAACGCTTTGAGAATAGCGCCACTGGCAACCGGTAGCGGATCAGCGGAAAATGGCCATCGCAGCAATTAAAAAGATATAAGGGGGATAACACAATGAAAAATTTTTTTGAGCTTATAAAAGACACTTTCAAGACAGACTTATCGAATTTAAATCAAGAAAAAATTACCTCCTTGAATATTCAGTCCCAGTCACCGAAGGCGATAAAAACACTTAGGCCAGGACAGATACGATGGCTTACCGAAGAACAAGTAAACGCCTTTACTCAGGAGCAAAGAGAGGTTCTTGATTCACGACAGAGAACTGAATTATGGAAACAAGAGATTGCGTTCAAGCGTGCTAAAACTCTTGAATCTAATGAAACCGTAAGCACCGAAGAATTTAATGCTCTCGCTCTAGCACAAGCAGCAATTAACCATACGCAGCAAACGCTTGTCTATGGATCGGAAAATCAATTAGAACATATGAACGCCGACACGGGCCGTGATGGGAAAACCCCGGTCCTTGGTCGAAATTTCAGCGGCGCCAGCTTGGCGCAAAAGTCGTTGGAAGAACTTGTAAAAGCCACTGTGGGATTATCTCCGAATCATATGGCCGGTCTTACCGCAGGTTTGGCTAGTCACTATGGAGCCGGAAACTGCGGAGAGCATAGCGCCACTGCATTTTGTTATTTGGTCAAATTTGGTTATCCCGGTCTTACCATCACACGTTGCGCTTCCCTTGTCGCAAACCACGGATTCGTCATGATCGAGGGTAGGGACGTTGACGGAAAGCCCTTTAAGATTAGTTGCGATGCTTGGCCGGCAAATGACACCCAAGCCGTACTCTGGAAAGACCACGAATACTATTACGCCGATGGGGAGGCAGGTAAAGCATATAAAGTCATGTCTTCCTTCACGATAACACCTGAAAACATGGGAACCGATTTGCATGAGGAAGCTTTCAGTCGCATCGATCCCAATATTTTAAAGATGATAGCGCCAGCAGGGATGACCCCGACCCTGACTCCGACGGAAATAGAAAGACGAAAACAACACCGAAGAACCAATGAAACGCATCGCGATCAGCACACGACCATTACCCGACAAATTAAAAGTTATTCAGATAACGCCGGACATGGTCTTGTTGCCGATCGTCAAGACGCATTAGACGCGATCCCTTTAGGTGTGGAAATAAAGGAATCATGGACAACCTCTTCAACACCCGTCCTCGAAGCGCCGTTAACCGCCGCCGAAATCAAGCTGAATCCTGAACTCGATTGGCCCGCCTTCCCAAAAGTAAATCTTCCCCAAAAAGAAATTGAAACATTGCGCGAAAAAGCCAAGGAAGAGATCACGCAGTCCGCTCGAAAAAACCGTGGCCTCTCTACGCCATCGCTATATCAAAAAATGCTGCATGGAGCCAAACAGCTAATGGGAAGCAGCTATTCGGAACTCAAAAAGCTTGATGAAATGGCTAGAGCAGCAGGAATGTCACAAGGGATTCGATTGGAACCACTCTCCGAGACGTCTACCGAACTGGAGCCTGAAAGTGAAGTGGTCCTTATTAGTAAAAGTAAACGGAGAGCATATATACGACGCAATAGACTAGGTGAACTCCACAATCATTGGAAAATCGCGATATTGGATGGAACGCAGCAAGTTAAGGTTGGAGATACCATGAAAAGCGTAAATGACCTTCGAGAGAATGACTTAATAAATGGAAAATTCCTTGACAAGGCAAATCAGAAGCAACGTAAAGAGGATGGTCCAGAGATTAGCGAAGCAGGTCCGCCCACTCCTACGCGAGGAAGGGGGCGACAATAAAACAGCTGAATCGAGAGCCACGCTCTCTCCTAATTAAGTCAGGATACAGACATAGCCCATACGTCGTTTTCATCACGATCACGCCCAGGAAATTCAAAATACCCTCAACTCGTCAATCGCAACCACAAGTACGAGGGAAAGTAGAAAATGCGCCACACCTAATATTAGTGCGCCTCCTCCCAATTGCGCCCAACACCGACCTCAACAAGTAGCGGAACGCGCAAATTCCCGATGTTTGTCATCAGCCCCGGGAGTTTCTCTCGCACCAACGATAACTCATCCTCCGGCGTTTCAAGAACCAGTTCATCGTGAACTTGCATCACCAGTTTCGATTTCAGCTGCTGTTCGGTCAGCCAGCGATCGACTTCGATCATCGCCAGCTTGATGAGATCAGCCGCCGTCCCTTGCATAGGCGCATTAATCGCCGCCCGCTCCGCGCCCTGCCTTCGCCCCGCATTGCTAGCGCGAATCTCGGGAAGGTAAAGTCTTCTGCCAAAAACTGTCTCCACATACCCCCTCTCCCGCGCCAATTCGCGGGTCGTATCCATGTACGCTTTCACACCTGGATATCGCGCAAAGTAGCGCTCGATATACGCCTGCGCCGCCGCTCGTTCGATACCCAGATTCGCGGCGAGACCGAATGCGGACATGCCGTAAATCAATCCAAAGTTGATGACCTTGGCGTAGCGTCGTTGCTCGCTACTCACCGCCTCCCGCTCGACAGAAAAAATTTCGGCGGCGGTGGCGCGGTGGACGTCTTCCCCGGCGGCGAAGGCGGCAAGCAATCCTTCGTCTTCCGACAAATGCGCCATGATGCGCAACTCGATTTGCGAATAATCCGCAGAGATTATTTTGCTACCCGCGGGGGCGATAAACGCCTCGCGAATGCGTCGCCCTTCTGCATTGCGCACGGGAATATTTTGCAAGTTAGGATCGTTGCTCGACAATCGCCCGGTGACTGCTACAGCCTGACCGTAATTCGTATGAACACGCCCGGTGGCTTGATTGATCATGCGAGGCAATTTATCTGTGTACGTAGACTTGAGTTTCGCCAACCCGCGATACTCAAGAAGTAGCTTGGGCAATGGATAATCCAGCGCCAATTCAGCTAAGACATCTTCATCGGTTGATGGCGTTCCGCTCGGGGTTTTCTTCTTCACTGGCAGCTTCTGGCGTTCAAAAAGTATTTCCTGAATCTGCTTAGGCGAATTGAGATTGAATGGCTGCCCCGCTTGCTCGTGCGCCCGACGCTCCAAATCAAACATCTTCTGGCCCAACTCGCGGCTCTGCGCCTCCAACAGCGCGGCATCGATCAACACACCGTTACGCTCCATGCGAAACAGCACTGACATCACCGGCATTTCAATCTGGCGATAGACGAGTTCAAGCTTGTCGTCCTTGGCGATGCTGGGATAAAGCGCATGGTGCAGTTGCAAGGTGATATCGGCATCTTCCGCGGAATACTCGGTGGCCCGCTCGATATCCACTTGGTCGAAACAAATTTGGTTGGCGCCCTTGCCTGCGACATCCTCGAATTTAATCGTAGCGACGTCCAAATGACGTAACGCCATGCTGTCCATGTCGTGCGGCCGGTGGGACTCCGTCACATAGGATTGCAACAGCGTATCGTGAATGACGCCCCGCATTGCAACGCCGTGATTGGCGAATACATGAATGTCGTACTTGGCGTTCTGGCCCAGTTTGGCGCGCGTTTCATCCTCCAGCCACGGCTTTAGCTTCACGAGCGCAGTATCAAGCGATATCTGGTCCGGCGCGCCGGCATAACGATGGGTCAATGGTAAATAAGCCGCCTTGCCTGGTTCGCAACTGAAGGAGATGCCGACGATTCGAGCGGCGTGTTGATCCAGGCTGGTTGTTTCCGTATCGATACAAACGAGATCAGCCGCCTGTATCTTGGCTAGCCAGAGATCGAGCTGCTCATGGGTAAAAATAGTTTCGTATTCGCGCTTTGGCGCCGGGCTACTGGTTAACGCTGGCGAGCCGTCAGAATCGCCGGGAGCAGCGGCGCCCTGAATCTCCTTCAACCACGTCTTGAACTGGAAGCGCTCGAAAAGCTCGGCCAGCTTTGCGTTATCCGGCTCTCGGTGACGCAATTCTTCCAGCGTGAAAGGCAAATCCACATCACATTTAATAGTGACGAGCCGCCTACCCTGCGGCAACCAATCAAGCGCCTTGCGAAGATTTTCACCCACCACGCCGCCGATCTTGCCGGCGTTGGCGATGACGTTTTCCAAAGAGCCATGCTCCGCCAGCCATTTCACCGCAGTTTTCGGACCCACCTTTTCAACGCCGGGAACGTTGTCCACGGTATCACCGACCAGAGTCAGATAATCGACAATTCGGTCCGGAGTCACGCCAAACTTACTGACCACGCCGGCTAGATCGAGCTTTTCATTGGTCATGGTATTGACTAATGTCACCCGCTCGTTGACCAACTGAGCGATGTCTTTGTCGCCCGTGGAAATAATGGTGTCGAGGTCATGCTTGGTCGCATAGGCGGCGAGTGTCCCGATTACGTCGTCGGCTTCGACGCCGTCGATCATCAACAATGGCCATCCAAACGCCTTCACCGCCAGATGCAGCGGCTCAATCTGCGCCACGAGGTCATCCGGCATGGCCGGGCGATTCGCTTTATATTGCGGATACCAGTCGTCGCGGAAAGTCTTTCCTTTTGCATCAAAAACGCAAGCGCTATAATCGGCTCGTACTTCATTAGAAAGGCGGCGCAACATATTCAGCACACCGTAGATCGCTCCAGTCGGTTCGTTGCGGGAGTTGCGCAAATCCGGCAAAGCGTGAAACGCACGATAAAGATAAGACGAGCCGTCAACCAGCAAAAGTGTTTTCATTGGAAATGAGAAATAGAAATAGGGGAACCTCTGAAACTCCATCGCGCAGCCCGAGCTTGCGGCTCCGGCGCTCAATGCACGCCTCGTACGCCTCAGCGCATCAATGCAAGATTGGACTGCTCGCCACGAATTTTAGGCGTCCCCAGGGGACTCGGATGAACGCAGATCAGCAAGATCGAAGTGGATCCTCGTTTGCCCGCGCGCCTTTATCGGCAACTCAACCTTCTTAAGGCCGTTCACCATGAACAACAAATTACCTAAACTTTCCGACCCAGAAATGTTCATCAGAAGCGGAGTCTCGGCGCGCGAATCATGGCGCATGTTTGAGATTATGGCAGAATTCGTCTCCACGACGGAACGACTCCAAGCCGTCCATCCCGCCGTGAGCATCTTCGGCAGCGCGCGCACGCCGGCGGATAACCCCTACTATCTGCTATGCGAGGAAATCGCCCGGCAACTTTCTGATGCGGGTTTTTCCGTGCTTTCCGGCGGCGGCCCTGGGATCATGGAAGCAGCCAATCGGGGCGCCTACTTCGGCAAAAGCCCCAGCGTTGGCCTTAACATCGTTTTACCGAACGAGCAAAGCGCCAATTATTATCAGGATATCTCCCTCACCTTCGAACATTTCTTCGCCCGCAAGGTCATGTTCGTCAAATTCGCCTCTGCGTATGTAGTCATGCCGGGCGGCTTCGGCACGCTGGATGAGTTGTCGGAAGCATTGACGCTGGTGCAAACCGGGAAGTCGCGCAAGATTCCTATCATCCTCGTTCATGAACCGTTCTGGCGCGGCTTGCTCGATTGGTT
>DATLHW010000378.1:0-4946 GCA_035539675.1 Burkholderiales bacterium
GGTTACGTTTTTGCATCGTGCGATTAAACTCGGTCACTACCTAAATAGTAAGCCGGCGCATGAAATTGTGTTGGGACGTCCGTTGGCGGAGTCTTTAGCCTTGCGCCTAGGGGAGAAAGTCATTGTCACGGTGCAAAGTCACGACGGCAATCTTGCGGCGGAGGCATTCCGGGTTGCTGGCGTCTTCGACACTGGACTTTCAGGTCTTGATGAAAGCGTGGCGTATATCCATGTGCGTGACGCTCAACGCTTGCTGAGCATTGGCGGCGGTTTGACCAATATTGCACTGCGGTTAGACCCATCCCTGCCAACGGTTGAGGTTCAACAATCGATTCAACGCGCGCTCGTCGGCGAGAAAATAAAACTCTTTTCCTGGAAGGAATTGTTGCCGGAGGTGGAGCAGCTGACCGAAATTTCACGGCGAAGCGTGTTCCTGGTGCTGGCGGTGGTTCTTGTGATGATCGCCGGGGTTGTCGGGACTACATTGCTAATGTCGGTAGCCGAAAGAACCAAAGAGTTCGGGATTCTGCTGGCCTTGGGCACGCCGCCAAAGAAGATCGTTCGAATGGTATTGCTGGAATCTGTACTGTTGGCCTGTGTCGCCATGACAGCTGGTTTAATCGTCGGTCTTGCGTTGACCTTGGTTCATATGAAATTAGGGGTCAATATGGCGGCTCACGGAACAACTCCCATCGCTGGGGTAACGAATATCGTGTTTCCACGGTTATCGTGGTCTGTGATAATCGAGCCGATGGTGGTGTTACCGATAGTGGTCTTGTTAGCTGCATGGTGGCCCGCTCGGCGCGCGTCGAGGATGGAGGCTGTGGATGCGATTCGGTGCTAAAGAGCTTCTGACAGAGGGATTTATCCGCTGCACGGGACGGATACTTCTTTTGGCTGGCGCATTCTTGCTGTCGCTCCAGAATGCGTTTGCCGCTAATTTAAAGTGGGAGCCGGCGTTGAGGACCTGGGAGAAGCCGCCGCGCGCGCCGGAGCCCGAGAGAGAAATACTTTCCGCACTGAAGTGGGAAGGCTCCCTGAAGGGTTTGGTGATTTCGTCCCGAACGCCGCATCCCGAGAATGAACGCTACACGCAGGCGGTAACCCGGCTGCGGATGAAAGTGAGCGCCGGTAACGAAGCGGTTCGATTGCGTATGGAGCATGACCTGGAATGGTCTGGCGGTAGTTTGTATAGGAGGCCCTCCTACTTGCAGCATCAGGCCCAGTTACCGCCACCGACGCGCTGGGATGGAGAAAGTACGTTGAAGCAGTCGGACTCGTGGCGCTTGGCGCAGCGGCCCTATCGGGCCACGTTAGCTGTTCGTAAGGGACCTGCCGACGTCACGTTGGGAAGGCAGCGCATCCCATTGGGCCTAGGGCGGTTTTACAGCGCGCTGGATGTTTTAAATCCCCATAACCCGAGCCAAGTGGAAGGGGAGGAGAAAGTCGGCGTCGACGCATTGAAACTGGAATATACGACCGAATCCAGCAGTCGCTTTATTGGCGTTTTGGCCCCTGACCCCACACGCCTGGGCAATAGCAGGTTATTACGCTACCAAGCCCATGCATATGCTTCCGACATTGCGGCCACGGTAGGTAAGATCAGGCGCGATCGGCTATATGGGGCTGACGTCGCTACGCAGTGGAAAGATGCAGGAGTGCGCGGCGAACTGGTCATGGTGGAGCCGGAATTGGGCTCGCGATATGGCCGAGTTTTGGTCGGTGTCGACTATGCGTTCTCGAATGGGATGAGTTTTTCCGTAGAAGGGTATGCAAGCGGGCAATCAATGGCGAGCCGCCGGGCGACCTTGCAAGCGGATCCCTGGCGGCTGTATGTGGAACCGCAAGGACGGCGCTATGCGGGCGGGGAGTTGCGTTACGAACCAAACCCGATTTTTCAATTTTCCTCCACCATTCTTTACAACACGGAGGACCGCGGCGCATTTTGGGGTTCGAAGGCGCAATACTTACCTGCTGAATCCGTTGTGCTTACTTTTGGAATGCAGAATTTTTTTGGGAAAGCCGATACCGAGTTTGGCGGCATGCATTTTTTGAGCTATCTAAGTAGCCAGTGGTATTTCTAAGAACTTGTTCGAGATCTTACTACGCTGGTCGAAGTCCTATGTCTTCGCGCCTTGTTTCTCGGCTAGGCCTCTGACCGCTCATCGTGTTTTTTTTTTACAACCCCCGCGACGTTTTCCCTATGAGAGGCTGGGTACAAGCGTATCCGTATGTTATCTTCTAACGACGCTTTAGATCTGATAGACACATGAGCCTCATATCTCTCATTGCTGCGCTTTTGCTGCAGAAATTTCGTTCATTTGCAGATCCCGACCCGCTTACCCGTTGGTTGCAAGGTTACGCCGACTGGATTGAGCGTTACGCGAATGCTGGCCAACGCCGTTACGGCGTGTTGGCGTGGATGGCCGTGATATTGACCGTTTCCGTTCCGGTCACCCTCATTTATTACCTGCTGAATATGGCGACCGGACTGCTAGGCTTGCTATTCGGAATCCTGGTTCTTTATATCGCCATCCGATTCAGAGCAGTGCTTGGCGAGTTCGCTCTGATTCAGCGGGCATTACGACAGAACAATATTGACGAGGCGCGCGAACGAGTGGGCAAATGGCTCAATCGCCCGGCATTACAGCTGGACAAGACGCAGGTTGCGAAGGCGGCGATTGAGTATGCCGTGCTCAATTGTTATCGCGGATTGTTTGGCGTCCTGTTTTGGTTTCTGGTGTTGCCTGGTCCGGCTGGCGCGCTCATCTATCGAGCGGCGGTTGTGATGGCGCAACGTTGGCGGCCACGGCAACTTGAGTCGGAGGAGTATCTGTTCGGTTGGTTCGCGAGCATCGCGCTGGAGGTCATCGACTGGTTGCCGCAGCGGTTTACCGCTATAAGTTTCGCGATCGTTGGCGATTTCGAAGACGCTCTTTACTGTTGGCGGAGCCAAGCACGATCATGGGGGCAGGCGTTGGAAGGCATCGTATTGGCTTCGGCTGCCGGCGCGTTGGGCGTGCGGTTGGGAGATCCCCTGACGGTGGCTGACGAGCCATTTTTTCGGCCTTCGCTCGGATTAGGCGAGGAGGCTGACCCAGATTACATGCGAAGCACGGAAGGGTTAATTTGGCGCGCCGTTGTGCTTTGGTCTGTTCTCTTATTATTGCTGGCGATTATCCAGATTATTGTTTAGAGCGGTTTGCGGCTTTGTGTGCGGAGCCAATCTTGGACCTGCGATGCTCACGTACTTATTGTACGCCTCCGCTTCTCGGCCCAACCTTGGCTCCGTACACGAAGCCGCAAACCGCTCTACGGGTTGGATAGAGGTTGTCGGCGAAATGCTGCGCGGCCCGAGATTGCTAACAGGCTCTAAACCGCAGCCTCTTCACCTACCGACCCTGCGCCTTTTGCGTCGCTCGCCATTCGCCGTGTAACGTCGCCAGTTTTTGGTAGAGGGCTAGCCTGTTTTTACGAATCTTTCCCTCATTCGCCGCTGTTAGCAGCGCGCAATTGGGTTCGCTTACATGTCGGCAATTGTAGAAGCGGCACTGGCCTAGAAAAGGCCGAAACTCGGGTAGAGCGTTAGCGAGTTCGTCGTCAGTCAAATGAAAAAGCCCAAATTCCTGCAAGCCTGGGGAATCGATGACGCGACTAGTTCCATTGAGTCGATAGGCGGTGGCGTTAGTTGTCGTGTGCTTGCCAGCGTCCAACGCAGTGGAGAAATCGTTTACGCGCGCCGCAGCCTCTGGGGTTAATGCGTTGATGATCGTCGATTTACCCATGCCGGATTGGCCAACTAAAACGCTAAGTTTGCCTTCGAGGTATGGTATTAGCGGAAGAACGTCCCGCGTCGCGCACAGAGGTAGCAAAGAGTAGCCCAAGCCATCAAGCCAACTCAGTTCCGCAGCCGCCTTGGCTGTTTCCTCGTTAAGATCGGCTTTATTCAAAACCACAATCGCCTTTACTCCTGCCGCTTCCGTGGCCATTAGGCAGCGTGAAAGCAACTCCTCGCTATAACTCGGCGCTGCCGCAAGAACAAAAACCACTTGGTCCACATTAGCCGCTATCAGCTTTTGCCGGAACATGTCGGAGCGGTATAGCAGGCTGGCGCGTGGTTCTACATCTTCAATGACGCCTTGCTCTCCGGTTGTGGGTTGCACATGGACTTTGTCTCCACAAGCAAACTCGCTTTTTCTGCCTCGAGTGACGCATTCCAGTACTTTTCCATCAGCAAGCTCAACATGAAATCGCCGCCCAAAGGCGGCGACTATTTCCCCGGGAACGGAGGTTGAGATGGCGGTGGCGCCTTTTTGCTGCTGCCGTTTCAAAGCGCAAATAGCGCATCAAGCTTTGCCGCGCAGATAAAGTCGTTTTCGGAAAGGCCATTGATTGCATGGGTGGTATAGGTCACTTCGCACTTGTTGTAACCAACCAGCATGTCAGGGTGATGATTTTCGCGATGGGAGATCCATGCCGTCGCATTAACGAATGCGATTGTTTCGTAATAGTTCTTGAACTGGTAGGTACGCTCAATTTGAGCGCCATTCAACTGCCAGCCAGACAAGCTCTTCAGCATCGCCGCCGCCTCGTCCGCCGTTAATGGAGCCGCTCCGCCTTCGCAGGGCTTGCAGCGCTTGTTTTCGAGACTAGACATCATTGCTCCTTCCAATCAAACGGATGCGCCAGTGAGTTCTCGCAGATGTGCGATCCGAATCGCTGCTGGCGGATGTGAATCATAAACGGCGGAATAGAGCGGATCCGGCGTCAGCGTTGCAGCATTGTCCTGATAGAGCTTCACCAAGGCGGTAATCAAATCCGCGCTACGCGTTTGCACGGCGGCGTACTCGTCTGCTTCGAACTCATGCTTGCGGGAATAGAGGCTGCTAATGGGTTGCAGGAAAAACGTAAATGCGGGCAGCGCTGTGAAGAAAAGTATTAGCGCC
>DATLHW010000379.1:0-6100 GCA_035539675.1 Burkholderiales bacterium
TTCGAACGGTCGCCAGCTTTGGCAAGTCGAGGCGGGCAAGTGGGTCTCTGGAGGTGTTGGCGCGGGCGGCAAGTATGTGTTTGTCGGGACGCAAAAAGGGGAATTAAGTGCTTTCGACACAGAAGGCAAGCCCCTGTGGAAGACCCAACTCGGCGCTGAAATTCTCGCGCCGGTAAAAATTGAAGGCGGCGTAGCGGTGGTGCGTACCGCGGATGGCCGCTTAGTAGGCCTCGCTGCGGAAGATGGTAAACGCAAGTGGAATTACCAGCGCGTCACGCCGCCTTTGGCGTTACGCAGCGCTGCGTCGCCGACAGTTACTCGGGGCGCGGTGTTTGCTGGCTTCCCGGGCGGTGTAGTCTCCGCTCTTGATCTGGATAGTGGGCGTGTTGGCTGGGAGTCGGTAATTGCAGCGCCGCGAGGCGCCACGGAACTGGAGCGTGTGGCGGATGTCTCGAGCGCGCCGGTGGTGGATGGCAGTCAAGTTTGCGCCGTAGCTTATCAGGGGCGTGTCGCCTGCGTCGATGGCGCGTCTGGGAGGACGGTGTGGTCCAGGGAGATATCCAGCAGCGCGGGCGTCGCCGTGGACGATAAATATGTCTATGTATCCCAGGAATCCGGAGCAGTCGCCGCATTGGACAAGAAAACGGGTTCGAGTGTCTGGGAGCAGGACAAACTGACCAATCGTCAGCTAGGCGCGCCCATCGTGCGAGGTAAAGTCGTGCTTGTCGGCGATGGCTTCGGATTTATTCATGCGTTATCCAAAGAGGATGGTTCGTTTGTCGGACGATTGGCGACCGATGGTTCGGCATTGTCCGCGCCGCCTCAGTTGAGCGATGGATTGGTGTTGTTCCAGACCCGCAATGGCGGACTCTATGCTGTCTCGGTGGAAGGGTAAGGTCGGAAAGATAAGGTTATGCAGCGAAAATTGTCGTATATGATGTCTTCAGAAGTTCAGTGCTTTAGTAATGGCGAGTGGCCATTTTTGCTGTTCTTTGTTTTTCCTCTTTCGGTCTCCATCCATCAATGAAACCAACGCTCGTCATCGTCGGCCGACCTAATGTCGGCAAGTCAACCCTCTTCAACCGCCTGACCAAGACGCGCGACGCATTGGTCGCCGATATGCCGGGTCTTACACGCGATCGCCACTACGGTATTGGGCGAGGCAGCGAGAAACCTTATCTTGTCGTTGATACGGGGGGATTCGAGCCGGTGGTGAAAGACGGCATCATGCACGAAATGGCGAAACAGACATTGCAGGCGATTGTCGAGGCCGACGTGATCGTGTTTCTTACCGATGGGCGCCAGGGGTTGACGTCTCAGGACAAGATTATCGCCAATCAATTGAGGCGTAGCGAAAAGCCCATATTCGTGGCGGTGAATAAGACCGAAGGCATGGCGGAAGAACCGGTTATCGCCGAATTCCATGAATTGGCGCTGGGCGAACCGATCGCTATTTCGTCCGCCCATGGCGAGGGCGTGCGTGAACTGATCGAACGAGCGCTCGCCAGTTTCCCGTTGGATGACGATAAGGAGGAAGACTCTGACCACCCGCACATCGCCATTGTTGGTCGTCCTAACGTGGGTAAGTCGACTCTGCTGAATAGTTTGCTGGGTGAGGAGCGAGTCATTGCGTTCGACCAGCCGGGTACAACCAGAGATAGCATCTATGTTGAATTTTCACGGGACGGCAAACCCTATACGTTGATTGACACGGCGGGAATTCGCCGACGCGGTAAGGTATTCGAAGCCGTTGAGAAGTTTTCGGTGATCAAGACCCTGCAAGCGATCGATGAAGCCAATGTGGTCGTTCTGGTGCTCGATGCGCGACAGGAGATTTCTGACCAGGATGCGCATATCGCCGGCCATATTCTGGAGACCGGTCGAGCGCTTGTGGTTGCAGTGAATAAATGGGACAACTTGGGCGCCGGCCAGCGGGAAATCATCAAGACGGACATTTCGCGCAAGCTCATGTTCCTGCGTTTTGCTAAGTTCCACTATGTCTCGGCATTGGATGGCAGCGGCCTGGGTGGTTTGATCAAGTCCGTGGACGTGGCTTACGCCGCAGCGATGGTTCGTCTGCCAACACCTAAACTGACCCGTGCGTTGATAGCTGCCACCACTCAACATTCGCCGCCCGTTCAAGGAAATTCGCGTCCAAAACTACGTTACGCCCATCAGGGAGGGCATAATCCGCCGTTGGTGGTTGTTCATGGTACGTGCACTGGAAAGATTCCAGATACTTATCGGCGCTACTTGGAAAATATGTTTCGTGATACCTTTGAACTGGAAGGCACGCCGTTACGCGTGCAATTTAATCAAGGTCACAACCCTTACGCCGACAAGAAGGCGAATCCTCTGACGGAGCGGCAAGAAAAGCGCAAGCGCCGGCAGAAGCGTTTTCAGAAACGTACGTTTAGCGATTGAGACGATATTTCGAGGAATAACGGTAAGTCCTTGTGCAAAAGTCTTCCAGCGGCGTTGCGTCTCCTTGCCGTACTAACTGTGTACTGTCTGCGTCGACGCGCCTTGCTGGAAAACTTTTGCACCAATACTTATGACGCGCTTAAATTGACAAAAGCCGGCGGGAAGCCGGCTTTTTTGCGCGTCGGCTGAACTCTTAGCAAGTCCAGCCGGAATGCCGCGGTTGATTATCCGTTCAACTCCAAAAACTTCTTCGGGTTCAGAGCGGCGCCATGCTGACGCACTTCGAAGTGCAGATGCGGACCGGTAGAGCGACCAGTGCTGCCCAACTCACCGATTATCTGCCCCTTCAACACAACATCGCCCGCATTCACTATGCGCCGCGACAAATGAGCATAGCGCGTGATGAGCCCGTTGCCGTGGTCGATCTCGACCATGTTACCATAATCGTTGTGGTACACGCTCTCCACCACAGCCCCTCCCGCAGCCGACTGCACTGCTGTTCCCGCAGGCGCCACGAAATCGATTCCCTCGTGCTGTGTGTGACGTCCGTTGAAGGGGTCGATTCGACTGCCGAAGTTAGAAGAAAAATATCCTTTAGCGATGGGCAAAACCGTCGGCATTGCTTTTTTCTTAAGCCGCTCAACGAGAAGAGCATCATCAATGATTGTCAGTTTGTCCGTACGATCATTAAGCCACTTTGTTGTTTCGTCGAGTTCGCGATTGAGTTCGGAAAGAGACATGTCATGCATTAATTGGCTGCTTGGAGCCGCGCCGCCACGACCTGGTATTTCGGCGAAGTTAAAATCCTGCAGCTTGACCCCGGCGACTTTGGCAAGCCGCTCGCCTACAGCATCCAGGCGCATCAAACGGGCCTGCATTTCACCCAGTTTTGTGGCCAGCGTATTTACGCTATCCCGAAGTTGCGCTTGATTTTTCAAGGCCTCCTTCTGATAAAGGGTCGACAACAGGGTTTGCAGGTAAGGATTTTTGACGTCTACCGCGTAGCGCATGGTCACCGAATATAGAACACTGCCCAAAACACACATGAGCAACATAAGAGCGATGACGGCCATTACAATCTGAGGTTGTGACAACGTCACGATCCGGCTCTTGTCGAGATTCCCAGATACTAGAATGATATTCATAGACTTATTATTCCCCTCGGCAGCTTAAAAATCATGGCCACCAAATTGTCGACATTGATGCAAGAAGTCCCCGCGCTACGGCGGCTATCAGCGCCGCTAAAGCGTCTCCAGAAACTTCACGATGTCTACTCCGACGCCGTTCCTAACAGTCTTTCCAAAGGTAGCCGGGTAGGCTATTTGGACGGCGCCACTCTTGTTGTTATTGCCCATAACGGGACTATTGCGGCGAACCTCAGGCAACGCTTACCTACACTCCTATCCTGTGTTCAATCTCACATTTCCGAGGTTACTGGAATACGAATAGAGGTGCAAGTCGGAAATTTTTACACTTCGGTGCCGAATAACCGCAATGCGAAACGATCAATGTCGTCTAGCGGAGCCCGAAGTTTAGATGGATTAGCGGACGTACTGCCTGACTCTCCACTCAGACAAGCCCTCAAACGACTTGCCAGCCGAGCGGAAGCGTCAGATAAGAATCAGCCTCTCAAGCACGTAAATGAGGCCGACAGCGACGAAAAGCATGATAAAAAACCGGAATAGGCGCCAAGCCAACCGCAAATAGCGTCTGTCTTTGGTAAACAAGTAAACCGCCAAGGCGCCCACGACCAACAGAACCGCAAAGACGAGAAATATTCTAATTACAATCATTTCCGCCTCTTACCGAAACTGAAGTGCGTAAATCTGCAATCGCGGACAGCACGATAGATTTGAGGAAACCTAGAATCAGAATCAGGCAAGCTGGGTTTGCGCTAACGCAAATGCCGCAGGCAATCGGTCATCGCGATTAAATGTCACGAACTCCCAAGCTGACTCGTCAGCCACTAGCGCCCGCACCAACTGATTGTTGAGCGCATGGCCCGACTTGAAAGCCGTGACTGCGCCAATCAAGGGATATCCCAACGTGTAGAGATCGCCCATCGCGTCCAAAATTTTATGCTTCACGAACTCATCCTCGTAACGCAGTCCGTCTTGATTTAATACGCGGAAGTCATCGACAACAATCGCGTTGCCCATGCTTGCCCCATTGGCGAGTCCCAACGCGCGCATGTTTTCAAGATCGGAGGTCATACCAAAGGTGCGAGCGCGGGCGACCTCCTTTATATAGGATGTCTCCGCGAAATCCACTGTCACGCTGGGATTGGTCGCCCCAATGACAGGGTGATCGAAAACGATCGTAAAAGAGATCTTATAACCGTCGAAAGGCTCGATCCTGGCCCACTTATCGCCGCTTTCAACCGTTACTGATTTCTTAACCCGGACGTATCTCTTCGGCGAGGGCTGCTCCTGCAAGCCTGCCGATTGGAGCAGGAACACGAACGTCCCAGCGCTGCCATCCATGATCGGTATTTCAGGGGCGCTGACATCCACGAAAGCATTATCGACGCCCAACCCGGCGAAGGCGGACATCAGGTGTTCAATGGTTGCAACCTTGACGCCATTTTCCTCCAAGGTAGTGGAAAGTCGCGTATCGGTAACATTCAAAGCGTCCGCCCGAATCATCGGGTTACCTGGCAAATCAGTGCGGCAAAAAACGATTCCCGTATTGGGAGGGGCTGGACGTAAATTAAGGACAACCTTGTGGCCGGTGTGGAGACCCACCCCGGTGGCGCGAACTACGTTTTTCAGTGTTCTCTGATTTAGCATGGCCGAAGTTCACAGTGAATTACAGAATCGACAATAGCAGGCAGTTTACCATGCTAAATCAAGCAGTCATGAAGCGCGGAGACGAACAAATCATCTCCGCGCTTGCTGCTTAATCTGCCTGTTTACGTAAAAAGGCAGGGATATCGAGAACTTCCACACCCGACTGCCGCATTGCTTCAATCGTCGCATCACGACGACGACGAATCACGGCGGGCTGATCCAGCGCGCTGTAATCGATATCGGCGTGTCCGATTGCATCATTGGTGCCAGTGCGAGCTGCTACTACTTGTAACGGCCGTTGCTCCTTACGGTTGACAGCGCCGCCAAGTCCCGTCGCCACGATCGTGACGCGCAGGTTTTCGCCCATAGTGTCGTCGATAACGGTGCCGAAGATCACGGTTGCGTCTTCCGCAGCGAAGCCGCGGATGGTGTTCATGACCTCATGCACTTCCTTCAGCTTCAGGCTACGGCTAGCGGTGATATTGACCAGTACGCCGCGTGCGCCGGAAAGGTCGAACCCTTCGAGCAATGGGCTGGCCACAGCCTGCTCGGCGGATGCGCGAGCTCGGTCGATGCCAGCGGCTTCGGCCGAGCCCATCATCGCCACGCCATGTTCGGACATCACAGTCTTCACATCAGCGAAGTCGACGTTCACACCACCCGGCACATTGATTATTTCCGCGATACCTGCGACAGCGCCGTGCAACACGTCGTTAGCCGCTTCGTATGCTTCGTCGTAACCCACGTCATCGCCCAGCACTTCGATCAGCTTCTCGTTCGGCACGATAATCAGCGAATCCACATGCTGCGCCAATGCTTCAATGCCTTGCATCGCGACTTTCATGCGTTTGCCTTCGAAAGAAAACGGTTTGGTCACAACCGCCACC
>DATLHW010000380.1:0-9238 GCA_035539675.1 Burkholderiales bacterium
TAGGCAAGCATGATTCTTATAACCTATCGTTCGACGTTAAACCGCTAATCGGAGGATGGCGGCAAATGAACTTCGTTGTCTGTAGGAGCGAGTTTGCTCGCGATTGCTTCCGGGGCCACGCTGACAATCGCGAGCAAGCTCGCTCCTACATACGACAGAAGGACATCGAAGCCTCACAGCGTGGCCGCCGTGTCACTACCTATTTTGAGGCCACCTCCGCGCAAGCCTGCTGAACAACGTCTTTAAGCTGACTCAGCCGGCCATGGAAAAAGTGCCCAGCGCCTGGCAACAGAATAATCGGCAACTGTCTTGGCTTGGCCCAATCGATAACCGATTGCAACGGCACCACATCGTCCTCGTCGCCGTGGACAATCAATGTGCCGGGGGGCACATCCCCATCATCATGGAAATTTCCGATGGCGGGATCCAGACGCCCTACCGCTGGCGCGATAAGAACAAGCTTCCGATGGGGAACGCGTCGAGAAACACGCAGCTGCACAAAACCGCCGAAGGAGAACCCCGCGAGAATCAACGGCAGATCGCCATATTCGGCGCGCGTCCATTCGACGACATGGACCAGGTCTTCGACTTCGCCGCGCCCTTCGTCATGAGCGCCTTCGCTTTGCCCAACGCCACGAAAATTCGGCCGGACCGCCACGTAGCCCAATTCAACGAACGCCTTCGCCAATGTCTGCACGACCTTGTTCTCCAGTGTGCCGCCGAATAATGGGTGAGGATGCGCAATCACAGCGATGCCACGACGCGACTGACCCGGATCATTAACGAGCGTCTCCAACTTGCCGGCCGCGCCGGTCAGCGTCAGCCGTTCTTGCGTCGCGGACTTCATATTTTTAATCGCTCGACAATGCGGCCATGCTGAAGATGCTCCGAAACGATCTCGTCGATATCTTCCTTATCCACATAGGTATACCAAACCGCTTCGGGATAAACCACAAGCACCGGGCCCTCATCGCAACGATCGAGGCAGCCGGCGCTATTGACCCGCACCTTGCCTTTGCCGGAAAGCTTTAGCGCTTTGACCTTGTCCTTCGCATAACCGCGCATGTCGTTCGCGCAGTGGTTGTTGCAACAGGCCTCGCCAGAATCGCGCTGGTTGGTGCAGAAAAACACATGCCGTTGAAAATAGCTCACAGGAAGTACGCCGAAAGAGAAAATAGCCTCAAATTATACATCGCGCGCTTCGGAAGCAGGCAGGCGCACAAACCGAATCAACAGATAAACCAGCGCGACCAGGGGCCAGAATTCGTTCAGTAACACGGTTAGCGAAGTGAAGTTGAAGAGTTGACCATGCGGCCAATTGAAGACGCGCAGAATGGTTGATAACGCATCGTAAATAGCGCCGATCTTGGCAAGCAAACCACCGGCGAGGATCATCATCGCCGCCACATAGATACGCCACCGCTGACTAAGCCGGCCCGCAATCCACGTTAGGGCCAGTCCACTCGCTATGCCGATTAAGGCGTCCTTGTCGATCCAATCCATCATCAACGGCGCCTTCAACAACACACCGGCGGCAAGCATTTTCAAGAAAGCGCCGAAACCAATCACACCGACGACGAATGGTAATTTACTGATCGATGGTTTCAACAACACTGACACAAAAAGACCGAAGCCGCATACGCTCAGCGCAACGGCCCACCCTTGCGGCAAGACATACGCTGGTAACTCGCCATGATGCGCGTTCAGTTCGATCGGAAGCTCGCTATTTATCGTGCCGGCGGCAAAGAAGGGAATGGATGGATTCAACTGAATGAAAAGCCATATAGCGAGCAGCACTTCGCCAAATTCGTTACCACGACTCTCGTTGAACGTGTGGCGACGCCACTGCGCCATCCAACGAACGAGCCGGCTACGTCCCATCCAGGCAGCGATGAGCGCGCCCGCAACGACTCCGACGCTATTGGCCAGGAAGTCAACCAGGGAGGAAATACGAACAGGCAGGTAAGCTTGCAACGCCTCCATGCTCAGGCTAATAAAAGAGCCGCCCAGACAGGCCATCACCACCGCGCCGCCCCAACCCAAACGTCTGTGCGCAAACTCGAAAAGTAGAAGACCCAAGGGCACGTAAGCCAACACATTGGCGGCGACATCAAATGCCGTGATGTATCGCGGCCAAGGAGCGGTCAGAAAATGAAACGCGCCATTCTCTGGCTCCAGCCATCCGGAAAACGGCGAGAGGCTGATATAGACAATCAGCAGTGCGTAAGCTGGAAGGAAGTAACGCGAGATTTCGTGGCGCTGTTTATCTCTTATGGGCACAGGGACGCCATAAGCTCGAGCATCGAATTGATCGTTACCTCGTTGGGGATCAGGCGATTGCATGAGCCAGAGCGTGCCAGGAACTGTTACGGTTTACAAGATTGTGAATTTTCGACAAATTCAGTATGCGATCGGGCTTTGAACTCTTTACGCGAATAGACGCAGATGCTGAGGTTTCCACATAAATTCTGAACTCGTAGCCTGGATTAGCGAATGCGTAATCCAGGCTACTCCCAACTTGACCGCGTTCGGATAAGTCATGGGATTCGAATTAACCGTCGATGCGCCAAGCGGCGTTATCAACCAATCGGCTTGAACTCGGCGCGGTATCGCTTGAAATTCTCCACGTAGTGAACTGTGTTTTCCCGGATATGAGCGATGTCCTCCTCGGTCAACTGACGGATGATGCGCCCAGGAGAGCCCAGCACCAACGATCCATCTGGAATCACCTTTCGTTCCGGAACAAGCGTGTTGGCGCCAATAAGGCAATTCTTGCCGATCACGGCGCCGTTCATGATCACGCTCTTGATCCCTACCAGACAATTATCGCCAATGGTGCATCCATGCAGCATAACCATATGGCCGATGGTCACGTCCTTACCGATAGTCAACGGATAACCAGGGTCGGTATGCAGGACGGAGCCGTCCTGCACGTTGGAGTTCTCGCCAACCGTGATCAACTCGTTGTCACCTCGTATGACGGCGTTGAACCATACGCTCGCATTGTTGTGGAGCAAAACAGCGCCGGCGACCACGGCGTTTTCTGCGACGTAGTAATCGCCCAAGAACTTTGGCTGAATGTCTCCAAGAGCGTAAATCATGATCTAGTCTTCTCCCTAGTGCGCTCGGAGGTCTCCCCCTCCATCTGCCGCACGGTTAATCTGCGAATGGGAATTTCATGGCGCGTGGTGATGAGCCTCGCCACCGGCTTTCGAGTGCGCCGGATGATGGCGCGAACGTTTCAAGGGCGGAACCAACGAGCCGCCGACCATACCGACAAACGCCATGACAAAGCCCAAAAGTTGCGGTGGAACAAGCCCTTCCGGCGCCAGCGCTTTCGCCAACAACCAAGTGCTGATACCGAGCACTATCGAAAACATTGCGCCTTGAGAATTCGCGCGTTTCCAGTAAAGCCCAAATACCAGCGGGATAAAGGCTCCCACCAATGGCACCTGATAGGCGCCGCTCACCATCTCATAAATACTAGCATCCGAGTGCAAGGCGAACACAGTGACGCAGATGGCGAAGACAAATACGACGACCCGAAGCATCCATAGGAACTTCTGATCGGATAGGTGAGGAAGGAATCCCTTCAAGATATTTTCGGTAAAGGTGATCGACGGAGCGAGCAGCGTCCCGGAAGCCGTGCTCATGATGGCGGATAACAAAGCGCCAAAGAACAGAACTTGCGCGATCAACGGCACGCCCGGGGAAAGAACAAGACTAGGCAAGATCATTTGCGCATCTTTCTCAGCCCACGTATTAGCCAAATCCGGGACGATAATAAATGCCGCATAAGCCAGGAACATGGGAATAAACGCAAACAGGAAATACAGCCCACCGCCCAGGATGGAGCCGCGCACCGCCGTCTTCTCATCTTTTGCCGACATGACTCGCTGAAACACGTCTTGCTGCGGAATCGACCCCAACATCATCGTAATCGCCGCGCCGATGAACCAGAGAACATCGCGCAGATTTGCTTCGGGAAAGAACTTCAGTTTGCCTGCTGCGGCCGCATGGTTCACCACCGTCGCCACACCGCCCGCTTGATCCGCCACGAACAGACCAACGCCCAACATCCCCACCACAATTAAAATCATTTGGAAGAAATCGGTAAGAGCCACTGACCACATACCGCCAAAGACGGTATAGAGCAGAACGATACTTGCGCCAATGATCATGCCCATTTCGCGACTTACCTGACCGTCGGTAAGCACATTAAACACCAACCCAAGAGCGGAGATTTGCGCCGACACCCAACCCAGGTAGGAAATAATGATGCAAACGCTGGTGACGAGTTCGATGGTCCGATTGTAGCGCTGCCGATAGAAGTCGCCGATCGTCATCAGGTTCATGCGGTAAAGCCGGGCCGCGAAGAACATACCGACAAAGATCAGACAAAGACTGGCGCCGAAGGGATCCTCAACAACGCCGCCTAGCCCCTCCTGAGTAAACCGAGCCGAAATACCCAACACCGTCTCGGACCCAAACCACGTCGCAAAAACGGTCGCTGTGACGATATATATAGGAAGGCTTCGCCCAGCGAGCGCGTAATCAGTAGAGCTTTTGACCCTCGTCGCGGCGTAAACGCCAATCGCGATGGAAAGCACCAAGTATAGGATCACGAACCCTAACAGCATAAATTTTCCTCCTCAAATGACCTGATGTGAGATTTTGTGAATATCACAGCGAGCAGCTTGAATTCCGAGACAAGCATTTTCTAGCCGAACTGCGGTTTGCGGCGCATTGTAGCAAAGTTGCTTTTGCTCGCCAGCGGATCATCGAGGAAGGTGTCGGCCGAAACCGTCAATTACCCCATCAACCAGTGAATCTGTAGAGCAAGCAACGCGCCAATCAGAACGGTAAGCGCAACGAGCCATCGATTTTGCCGCTTCTGCTGGTGAACAAGCTTGGCGAGCTCATCCTCCCCGATAACATCCCGGGTCTCTACAGCCAAGCGATGAATCAGACGCGGAAGTTGCGGCACGATCTTGGCCCATGAAGGCGCCTCATCGCGCAGTTGCTTGACCAAGCCCTGCCAGCCGACTTGCTCGGAAACCCACGCCTCCAGATAGGGCTTGGCGGTCTTCCACAAATCCAGATCGGGATCGAGCTCCCGGCCAAGGCCTTCGACATTCAGAAGGGTCTTTTGCAATAAGACCAATTGCGGTTGGACTTCCATATTGAAACGCCGTGACGTCTGGAAAAGTCTCAGCAGCACTTTGCCAAACGAAATCTCACGCAAGGGCCTATCGAAAATAGGCTCGCAAACGGAGCGAATGGCGGATTCGAACTCATCCACCCGAGTGCCTTTGGGCACCCACCCCGCTTCCACATGAGCCTGGGCCACACGTTTGTAATCCCGACGGAAAAATGCAATGAAATTCTGCGCCAGATAGCTTTTGTCTTCGTCGGTTAACGTGCCCATGATGCCGAAATCAAGGGCAATATAGCGGCCATCCTCGGCGACAAATATGTTGCCGGGATGCATATCGGCATGGAAGAAACCATCCCGAAATACCTGCGCGAAAAATATCTCGACCCCGTGACGCGACAAGCGCTTCAGATCGACGCCATTGGCCCGCAAAAGATCTATTTGCGAAACCGGCGTACCCGACATGCGCTCCATCACCATCACTTCGGGCTGGCAAAAGTCCCAGAACATTTCCGGCACCAGCAACAGCTTGCTGCCCAAGAAATTGCGCCGCAACTGACTGGCGTTGGAGGCCTCCCGAATCAGGTCCAATTCGTCATGAATGGTCTTTTCAAACTCGGCGACGACCTCCTTCGGCTTTAACCGGCGTCCTTGTTTGAAAATGCTCTCGATGAGCCCCGCCGCCACTTGAAGGAGCGCGACGTCATTTTCAATAACCGGCTTGATGCCAGGCCGCAAAACCTTCACCGCCGCCTTGCGACCATCGTGCAGCACGGCGAAATGCACCTGCGCGATGGAGGCGCTGGCCACCGGCGTATAGTCGAACTCGCGAAAGACCTTGTCGGCAGATGGGCCATAGGCGCGTTGCAGCGTTTCCAACACGACTTCGGATGAAAAAGGCGGGACGCGGTCTTGCAATCGAGCCAGCTCGTCGGCGATATCAAGCGGCAGCAAATCGCGTCGGGTGGAAAGCACCTGACCGAATTTAACAAAGATGGGGCCTAGCGCCTCCAGGGCTCGCCGGAGTCGGACACCACGCGGTTCGGTGAGATCCCGCCAAAAGAAGACGCCTCGGACGACGGGACGCCATGCGCTTACCCGCTCATGTCCGAGCAGGAACTCATCGAGACCGAAGCGAAAAACGACGACGAAGATTTTTATTAAACGGAAGATGCGCATTGGCGAGACTGGATAAGGTCAGACGCCGTCTGGTGAACCAGACAGTTTTTTGATGCGCTTTTCCAATCGCTCAACATCGTCCCGCAACTGATCGACCTCTTGATTGAACTGCTGAATAGCTTCCCGGGAGGCCACCAAAGGTTGTTCCTGCACCCAATAATCCCGGACATTCTCCGCAAGATTCGCACTCGCGCCGGTAACCCACGAACTCAAGTCGCCCACCGTTCGACCGACCCGGTGTGCAAACACATCGCCAAAGACTTTGCTGAGGTCCTCCTCGAAATCCCAGCGCAAATGCTGGGAAAGATAGGCGATCTCCTGCGCGAAGGCGGTGTCGCCCTCGATCTGCGCTTGTTGCCGCGCAGTCTCATCGCCGGCCATGAAACGCATAGCCACGGCGATTGGAAGGGTGATGGTTGTATCCGGCAAATAATCGCCGGAAGCCGGCATGACCAAGCCGTCCGCCGTAACAGTCACGCGATAATCAAAAGGAAAAACGCTGAATCGCGCAGTCTTTCCCGCGAATGGCGCAAGTCTTTCCTGCGCCCAAGGCGCTTGAGCAAGCAAATGATTGAGAGGCGCGACTAACGCTGTACCAAATGGATTCATCATGGGTTAAAACTTGAACCCGCGGTGCAATGCGACGACGCCCGCAGCCAAATTGAAATAGTCCACTTTGGATAGCCCGGCGGACTCCATCATGATCTTGAGCTCCTCCTGCCCTGGATGCACTCGGATCGACTCGGCCAAATACTGATAACTTTCGGCGTCTTTAGCGATCAGCTTTCCCATGAAGGGAAGAATTTTGAACGAATATGCATCATAGAATGGCTGAAGCGGCTTCCAAACCTGGGAGAACTCCAACACAAGCAATCGTCCGCCCGGCCTTAGGACGCGCTGCATTTCCGCCAGCGCGCGATCTTTGTGAGTCATATTGCGCAGCCCGAAGGCAACGCTGACGCAATCGAAATAGTTGTCCGGGAAAGGAAGTTTCTCGGCATCGCACAAGGCTGCGGGAAGAATCACGCCTTTATCCAGCAAACGATCCCGCCCGACGCGCAACATCGCGTTGTTGATGTCCGTCATCCAAACCTGCCCCGTGGGGCCGGACCTCTTGGCGAACTGCAACGCCAGATCGCCGCTGCCGGAAGCGACGTCGAGCACCTTCGAGCCGGCCCTGACGCCGCTCATTTCGATGGCGAAACGCTTCCACAAGCGATGCAGGCCGCCGCTCATCAGGTCGTTCATGACGTCGTACTTGGGCGCAACCGACTCGAATACGGCGCCAACTTTCTTGGCCTTTTCCGATTCGTCGACCTTTTCAAAACCAAAGTGCGTGGTTTTATTCAAGATGGGAACATTCCTGCGTAAAGGTGGTGGAAAACTATTGGCCGCTGGGGCGGTGTTGCGTAAGTCCTATCATTGCTTAGGTTCCCGGCTCGCGCCGGCCGCTTCCAAACGAGCGAGATACTGCCGCCACAGAGACTCCTGATTGACCCCGAGATCATAGAGGTAGTCCCAGGAATAAATACCGGTGTCATGCCCGTCAGTGAAGCGAAATTTGACCGCATAAGCGCCAATTGGATCAATCGCCGCAATCCCGACATTCTTTTTACCTACCTGCAAAACCTCTTGCCCTGGTCCATGGCCGCGCACTTCGGCGGAAGGTGAATATACCCGCAAAAATTCGCAGGCGAACTGGAAATGCCGGCCATCCGAAAAATCGATCTCCAACGCATTAGACTTCTGATGCAGCTTGATCTCCGTTGGAATCGGACCGTCTTTCGTTAATCCACCCATGGAAGCGTCCTGCAATGGAAAGCTTTAAGCATCAATAACTCGTAAACTTAAAAAATAGATGATACCGCCTACGATGCGACTTATGAACCTCCGATTACCTCTTGTAAAGAAAGTGTCATCGTCAAGACATAAAATCGTCGCCACCTAAACAGCAAAAAGCGCTCGACCTCCACAAAAATGGCGGCGAGTGACATTAGGCATTCTGGAGCCCGACATGGCTGCGACCATACTAGTAGTAGAAGACGAGCCGGCGATTCGCGAGCTTTTGACCATCGCCTTGGAAGTTCATGGCAATGAGGTTCGATTAGCCGAAAGCGCCGAAGAAGCAATGGTTCAAGTGGATAAAGAACTACCCGACCTCATTCTTCTTGATTGGATGCTACCCGGCGCGTCGGGCGTGGAGTTCGCGCGGCGTTTGCGCGCCAATGATCGCACCCGCGATATACCGATCATCATGCTGACCGCCAAAAGCGATGAGCCGGACAAATTGGAGGGCCTGGAGTGTGGAGCCGACGATTATGTCGTCAAGCCGTTTAGCCCGCGCGAGTTAAACGCCCGCATAAAAGCCGTGCTCCGCCGCCGCGCTCCGCAAGTCACCGAGGATCTGGTGGAATTCCAAGGGCTTGTGCTGGATCCCGTCGCACATCGGGTCATGGCGAAGGGAAAAGCGTTGGATTTGGGGCCTACAGAGTTCCGCCTGCTACATTTTTTCATGACGCATCTCGACCGCGTATATTCCCGCAATCAACTGCTGGATCTTGTCTGGGGCGATCATATTTTTATCGAAGAGCGTACGGTTGACGTCCATATTCGTCGATTGCGCGCGGCGTTGGAGCCAACGGGCCACGAGAAGTATGTCCACACCATTCGCGGTTCGGGTTATCGTTTTTCCAAGGAATAGGAGCTGCTTGGCCAGGGAACTACCAGGCAATCGCCCTTAATTGCCGGCCATCGTGTAGGAGCGAGCTTGCTCGCGATCAACCGTCATTCGCGAGCAAGCTCGCTCCTACACGATGGCCGGCAATTATGGGCGATTGCCTGGTAGTTCCCTGGCCAAGCAGCTCCTATTCCTTGGAAAAACGATAACCCGAACCGCGAATGGTG
>DATLHW010000381.1:0-5845 GCA_035539675.1 Burkholderiales bacterium
AAAACGACGTAGCCCGAAAGGACTATTTTTTTAAGGCAGATATTGTTGTACGTTACTGGGCCTCCGTCCCCATAGAGCGGCGAGCGGATTGCGCGCTGAGCAGCCCCAACTGATTAACCGAGAGAAACCAATGATTAAAACCACGATTAGCATCATCCTGCTGGCCATCGCCAGCCTTCAGCCGCTGGCGGTTTACGCCGCCGAGCCGTCCGCGCCTCAACAGGGGGCCGATCCCGCCGCCAAGCTGCAAGCGGAAGTCGAAGCTGCATTTACCGCCGCAACCAAGGTTAAGCAGGATGGTCCGGCTGATATCAAACTCGATGAGCAAGCCACGCTCAAGCTTCCCGTCGGCTATCTCTATATCCCCAAGGCGGAAGCTCGGCAGTTGCTTACCAGCCTGGGTAATCGCACCGACGATACTTTGGTGGGCATGATTTTTCCGGCGACGGATCAGTCCAACTGGTTCATTGTGATCACGTATGTTTCTTCGGGCTACATCAAGGACGATGACGCCAAGGATTGGAAGGCGGACGAGCTTTTGGCGAATATCAAAGAGGGTACGGAGCACTCCAACGAAGATCGCAAAGCGCGCGGCATTCCCGAAATGGAAATCGTTGGATGGGTGGAAAAACCGACTTACGACGCGGCGGCGCATCGGCTGGTTTGGTCGCTTTCCTCCAAGGATAAAGGTGCGCCCGACACTGAAGAGAAAGGCATCAACTACAACACTTACGCCTTAGGACGCGAAGGTTATATCAGCATGAATCTGGTCACCGACCTGCGCTCCATCGAAGCGCAAAAGCCAATCGCCAAGGATATGCTCGCAGCGCTGAATTTTAATGAGGGTAGACGCTACGCCGACTTCAACGAATCAACGGACAAAGTGGCCGAGTATGGATTGGCTGCGCTCGTGGGTGGCGTGGCTGCCAAAAAACTGGGCTTGCTCGCGGTTATCGGCGCTTTCATTGCGAAATTCTTCAAGATCATCATTGCCGTCGGTATTGGCGGAATCGCAGTGATTGGCAAGTTCTTTAAGGGGAAGAAGGACGGCGCCGCTTAACACGAAGCCCGGATGTGACGACCGACATCCGGGCTTTCTTTAACCTAGAAACGGCGATTGGACGTACCCGAGTGTGCGTTTTTCACGCCGTCTGGCTAGGCGCGACAACGCGGCATGGCCATTCCATGCAAGGCGAAGCAACAACGCCAGAGGGCGTGAAAAACGTGCAATCGGGTGCGTAGCGTGCTCACCCATTTGGTGAAGCATCAAACTGCAGTAACCTTCAAAAAGGTAAGACATTTCTATGGGCAACAAGCGGTCAATCGCCGTTTCTAGGTTTAACTACTGAAACACCTTGCTATCGACTTTGCCCCGATTCACGCTATGCACAACTGTGCCGACGTGAGGCGCCTTGTGATGTTTCGTCCAAGGCGCTTCCTCCAAGGCGAGTCGCATATCCGCGTAACCCGCTTCGCGCCGTTTGGCGATGGACGGCCGGGAGAATTCGGCGTCGCTTTCCGAGATCTGATCGCTGGATGGACGATAGATGATGTGCACGATATCCAACGTTTTTTCGGATTCGAGCGCCACCGCATCGCTAACAGGCGCGATATCGACCGTGCCATCCAACAGCTTGCCGGAGACGTGTTTTAGCGTGCGCCGCAGATTGTGTTGCGCCGCTAAAGTGCGAATCGCATGGGACGTGCGGCTGGCGTATTGAATCTGTTTTTGCCGCCAGTTGATCTGGTCCATGTTCGTCGGCGGCGCTCCGACGGCATTCCATAAATCAATCATGAACACCAAGGTATGACCTTCGTGCGAATCCTCATAAATCGCATCGAGGGGCGTGTTCGAGACCACGCCGCCATCCCAATAAAGCTCGCCGTCGACGCGGGTGGCGGGGAATCCAGGCGGCAGCGAACCGCTCGCGAGAACATGATGAGCGTTGAGGGGATGCTGCGTGTTATCGAAGAACACCAAGTTACCGGTGGTCACTTGCGTCGCGCCGAGGCTGAGCCGCACCGGACCATTGTTGATCAAATCGAAATCCACCAATCGTTGCAAGGTCGCAAGCATTGGTTTGGTGTCGTAGAAGCTCAACGCATCGGTCGGCGCCTCGGGCAACAGCATGGGATTGGGAAAGCGGGGAACCCAGAAGTTGGGCTGACCAAAAATAAAGGCTTCGGCGGCGCTTGTTTGATTGAACATCTTGAGAAACGGTCCGCTCAATGCGGCGCCCCAATCGTCCGGCCGAGAAATATCCGTCCAGAGTTGTTCGAGTTTATCGAGTCGATCTTCCGGCTGGCTGCCCACAATGATGGAGGAGTTGAATGCGCCGATTGATATGCCGGTAACCCAATCAGGGACGTAGCCCGCCTCTTCAAGCGCCTGATAAGCGCCAATGTGGTAGGCGCCCAATGCGCCGCCGCCTTGAAGAACTAACGCGACGCGCGGCTTTTCATGACTTGAACGACCATTCCCGTTTTTCAGCTTGGCCATGACACTTTGCTCCTTTGATTAATCGTGATGATTACGTAGGGGACTGCAAAATCGGCGGGGCATGATGGCGTAGTGCGCGATCAGCGCGGAGATGATACCGCAGTACGGAAAGGCGGCGTAGCGGTGGGAGAGGGAATTACGATAATTTTTTGGTTTAAGAAATATTGGTTGTCACTCAAAGCGTAGGGTGGAATCGAAGGAGGCTTTCGACGCTATCCGCCAGTGTCGACGCGCGAAGCGCAACGACAATCGTCTTCATCAGCTTTTGACGATATCAAATTCGAATCTGCCTTACGCAGCCTCTAATTCCATATGCACACGCCGGCCAATTGCCGTGGCGATGTTCACTAACGCGTCCAGCGAGAATCGTGATACCCGGCCACGTATTAAATCGTTGATGCGGGGCTGCGTGACACCGCAGCGGCTCGCGGATTCCTGTTGCGTCCAACCGTTTTCTTCCAAGACCTTGGCGATCTGTTGCATGAGTTCGGCGCGAGCCCGGAGATTCGCCGCCTCCATCGGAGTGTCGGCAATGGCGTCCCATACGCTGGCGTAGCTTTCAGTTTTTGCTTTGCTCATTTTCGACCTTTCATTAATTGCGCGAAGCGTTCCTTCGCGATGTCAATGTCACGCTTGGCGGTGGCTTGCGTCTTCTTATGGAAACAATGCAGCACATAGACGGCGTCCGCCACGCGAGCCGTATAAATCACTCGATACGTTCCCGAATCATCCTATATCCTGATTTCCTCAACGCCTTTGCCAATCGATGGCATCGCTTTGAAGTCGCTGGGTTGTTGGCCACGTTGCACTTTATCTATTTGATAGCCGGCATCCTGCTTTGCATCCTCTGGAAATGCGCGGAGGGATTTGAGTGAGTCGCCAAGGAATTTAACGGGCTTCATACCTTTGCATTATATCCAAACGGATATAATTGACAAACAGTATTTCTGCCTTAGGCCGCTCTCTGTTTTATTGGCGCCTTCTTGACCCAAATAAAGATTGGATGGTTACGTCATCCTGAGCATTGCGAAGGATCTGTCGTTGGCAGCTTTTTTTGACCACCGCGAAAAGCAGATTCTTCGCTGCCGCTCAGAATGACATGAAGGTTCTACCAGCTATATCGAACCGTATATTTAACGATTGCCTCTCCACCCTTGGCGATCTTCACGGGGAATTGGATATTCCGAGAGTCCTGCTTTTCGAACTCTTGCGATTTGCGGATGACGCTCCAATTGGTCCATCGATAAAGATTCTCGCGAACCTGCACGGTGACGGGCTCGTTCTTGCGATTACGCAGTTTGATCTCGATGTCCTCCTCCATCCATTTGGCCGACGTGTCGATACGGAAGTTGACCTGTTTACGCTCTCCCACGACATCGAAAGCGGAGCCTAGCTTGATCAACACCGACTCATCCTTGGCCGTGTGGTCAATCACGTTCTCGCCAATGAACTCCAACGTGCTATCGGCTGTATCGAGCTTGGAGACCCGGACGCGACCCGCAGGCAACGGAACGCCCAGGTGGTTTGCGTTCGTGTTTTTGAGGCTTAGGTAGACATCAACCTTGGTGTTATCCGTGACGCCATAACCGCGGTCTGTGATCAGGCCGCCATAGGTTCTAAACCCTTCCCCTTGTCCGAGATAGACCAGTGATTTTTTGCAGGCAACGTTACGTGCGACGGGAAATAACTCCAGTTGTTTCGTTGAATTTTCTGGAATGGTCGTGGGGAAGCTCAGCGTATAAAGGTGGTATTCGAAGAAGCTTTTTTCCTCGAATGTCGCAGGTGCGTCCGCCATCTTGGCCATGGTCCGCATCTCCATTCTGGCGGGGTAAGCCGCAGGTTGCGGCGCTCGTTGAACGTCGCCTGCGATCAACTTCAGCTTCGCGTCCGTGTAAGTTGCTCCGGACTGATTCAAAATGCTCACCCATGCGCCAACGTCCAATTCGCATGCGCCTTCCTTACCCTCGGTATAAGTGAAGTTGTAATCGGTCCACCACGTAATGCCGCCAGTCTGATAGGTCACTCGAGTTTTGTGCGTCGCCTCTTTCTGCGCGGCGATATCCCAAACCAAGGTTGGTTTGGTGATTAGTCCGCCAGGAATCTCGGGTAACTTTACGCCTGTATATCCGTTGAGAATCTGCACCGAGCCATCCTTATTACGCAGAATTAATCCGCCGGCAGTGGACGAGAGTGTGCCGGTGAACGTTTGCGTTCCGTTTGCTCGGTGCTGGTCAACGCTGATTTCCCGGTCGATATATTTATCCAACAAACGCGGAGCGTTGACCAAATCGAATTGGTAATTTTGTTCGATGACTCGCGTATTAACGGGATCGGTGAGTGATTCGAATGAGACCGTTGTCGGATCGATTTGCGCCGCGACGTCACTGAAGCGCACGCGATTGCGTCCGCTCGTCAGCGCCATGCTCCGCTCGTGCCGCACCATTGCGTAACCTGGCACGGAGACTCCGCTGCCTGGCTTATATTGTTCCGGAGAAATGGCGCCGGGTTGAGCGGAGCTGTAAATGGTCAGGGCTTCGCCCGCGATGGCGATAGTGCTGGCGGATGAGATGGTTAGTAGGAGGAGGGTGCCGGTGAGGGGGGGCCGCATGTTGTGCTCCTTATTTGTCAGTTATCAGTTAATCGATTTGGGGCATTTCTGGATAGTTAAACGGGCGAGATGGGAAAAGGGGTTAATGTGAATAGACTTCTTTCTAAATCTACTACGCGTCGCGAGGTTGAGGTTCCGGTGCTTTGCACTCTGGCAGGGCGTGTTTGCGTTTGCACACGCAAACCGCTTCGCAATGGGGAGCATGCCCGACCAAAAATCTCTGCTACGCCCTACAGATATCGAACAGGCTCTTTGAATCTCCAGCCAAGCGGCCGTGCGCGAAGTTCGACCAGACGCCGAAGAATGACATAATCGCATTACGCCAAGAATCCATAACCCTATTTATTGGGCAAGCGCCCTTACCACCTTGAGAAGGTATCGACATGGGGAAAAACATCGCTGATTTGGAAGCCGCGTTAGCCAGTAAATATTCCGCCTTGGCGTCGTTTTATAACGATCCAGACAACAATGCGAACCAAATCGCGGCGCTAAAGGGGGAGATTCATACGATACAGGTTAGCTTGCTGAAATCTGTAACTGAAAATGAAAACGGCGAAAAATATCCTCTGCAACAAGGGGTGTATGTAAATGAAGACGGCGGGGGATACGACCTATGGCAAGGCGTGCATCTCACGCCGAAGGAACTCGAAGAGCGAAATCAAGCGCTTGATACGATCAAAGCGTTAATCGAGTCGAAGCCCATATTGGCTGATCAATCCGCGCCGCAAACGCCTGCG
>DATLHW010000382.1:0-9712 GCA_035539675.1 Burkholderiales bacterium
TTGGTGGAGCCGGCGGGAATCGAACCCGCGTCCGCAAGTCCTCTACAGGCAGTTCTACATACTTAGTCTGGTGATTTAATTTAACCGCAACGTCGTGCACCGACAAACTACGTTACGGCTAGTCACCTTTGATTTAATGCAATGCAAAGTAACCCTGCACTACACGATCCCATGTGAATGACCCTACTCTAGCTTGCGCTAGCCGGCCCATGGGCCAACCGGTGCAGGGTCTAGCCGGTGTTAGGCGGCTAGAGCGAGCCGAGGCTCGTAAGTTTCATCGTTTGCGACTATTGATTTCCAGATGTATTTACGAGGTAACTGGTCCTCGGTATGCCCTGTTCTGCTTTGCAACCCACGTCGAAGCCAAGTCGGCCCCAGGTGTGATACGGAATCTAAATTTCGATTCCTACAACAAGCTGGATTATGGCATAGATGGGGATGCTTCGAGGAAGTTCAATAGACTTCTTGTGAAACCGTAGCGAGCGCCCCGAGATCGAACCTCCGGCGCCAAACGTACTTATCCGTACGTTTCCACTCCTCGGCTCGATCTCGGGGCGCTCGCTACGGTTTCACAAGAAGTCTAATAGCTCGGAGGGATGATTAATGATGGCGTGTCCTCCCCATTCGCTGGGGTTGGCGTCGGCGCCCAGATAGCCATAGCCGGCGATGAGGCAGAGCATGCGTGCGGCGCGGGCGGCTTGTACGTCGCGTTGGTCGTCGCCGACATAGAGCGCTTCTTCGGGGGCGACGCTTATTTCTTCAGCCGCTTTGAATAGTGAGTCGGGGTGTGGCTTCGGGCGTGCGGTGGAGTCGCCGCTGATCACGCATGCGGCGCGGTCGAAAACGCCGAGTAGTTTCACCAAGGCAGGGGTGAATCGTTTGGGTTTGTTGGTGACTATGCCCCATGGAAGGCCGCGCGATTCCAGGTCTGCTAGTAGTTCGGGAACGCCAGGGAAGAGGGTGGTTTCTCGGCAAAGGTTTTGTTCATACAGATTCATGAACTCAAGCCGCAGGGCGTCGAAATTTTCGCTTCCGGGCGTGACGCCGAAACCTAGTCTCAGCAACCCGATCGTGCCCGACGAGGTATGCGGCCGCATCTGTTCAAATTGCAGCGGCTCGCGGCCATGGAGTTGTAGTTGCAGATTGAGGGCGTATCCCAGGTCGGGCGCCGTGTCGGCGAGCGTGCCGTCAAGATCGAAGAGGACCGCTCGGATCATCCTAGATTCCGCAGTTGAACGCGCCCGAGTGTGCGTTTTCCAGGCTGTTGGGCTAGACGCGACGAGGCGGCATGGTCATTCCATGCAAGGAGGAGCAACGACGTCCGGCAGCCTGGAAAACGTGCAATCGGGTGTGTAGCGTGCTCACCCATTTGGTTACGCGCAAAAGTACGAAAATGCTTGCGCATACAATACGTTTCCATAGGCAATAAGCGGTCAACTGCGGAATCTAGGATCATGTCATCCGGCAACTCGCGATGTAGTTGACGCCGACGTCGGGGCCCAGCGAGTAAACCTTGCTGATCGGGTTGTACGTCATGCCGGTGAAGTTGTCGACGGCGAGACCGGCTTCGCGGCTCATCCGCGCGAGTTCGGCGGGGGTAATGAATCGAGCGTAATCGTGGGTGCCTTTCGGCAACAGTTGAAGGAGATATTCGGCGCCGATCACGGCGAAGAGATAAGCCTTCGGATTGCGGTTGATGGTCGAGAAGAAAACATGACCGCCGGGTTTCACCAGCGTTGCGCAGGCCTTAACGATGCTGGCGGGATCGGGCACATGCTCCAGCATTTCCAGGCAGGTCACCACGTCGAATGTCTGAGGCGATTTTTGCGCCAGGTCTTCCGCCGAGATGAGTTGGTAATCCACTTTGTTATTGCTTTCGTACAGGTGGAGCTTGGCGACTTTCAGAGACTTTTCCGCCAGATCAATCCCCGTAACCTCCGCGCCGCGCTCGGCCATGCTCTCGGAAAGTATGCCGCCGCCGCAACCTACATCGAGGACTTTTTTCCCGCTAAGGCCACCCACGGCGCGATCAATGTGATTCAGCCGTAGCGGGTTTATGTCGTGCAGTGGTTTGAATTCGCTGTGAGGGTCCCACCAGCGGTGCGCCAACGCGCTGAATTTTTGCAACTCGGCAGGGTCGACGTTGAGGGTGGTGTTAGCATCAATCGGTGTGGATGTGGTCATTGGAGTGTCTGCAGTTTGTTTTGCCAATAGGCGGCTTTCGCCCGCACTTCATTTGTGTCGATATCGGTCAGAGTTCCATTCTTCACTTTCAGTTCACCGTTGACCCAGACATGGCTCACTTGTTCGCGGCTGGCGGCGTAGACGATCTGCGAAATAACGTCGAAGCAAGGCGAGGTCGCAGGGGCGCTCATGTCGATGGCGGTGATGTCGGCCAGTTTGCCGATTTCCAATGAGCCAATACAGTCGTCCAGCCCAAGCGCGCGCGCCGAATTGATGGTGGCCATCGACAGGGCTGTGTCGGCGGGCGCTGCATCCGCGCGGCCCGAGACGCCTTTCGCCAGCAGCGCCGCAAGGCGCATTTCACCCATGACGTCGAGCCGATTGTTGCTGGCGGAGCCATCGGTGCCGATTCCAACATTCGCGCCTTGTTGAAGCAGTTTATCGATGGGCGAAAAGCCGCTGGCAAGCTTGAGATTGGAGGCGGGGCAGTGCGCGACGTGGCATCCCAGACGAGCCAAAACGCTGATCTCCATGTCGGTTAAATGTACGGCATGAACGGCGATGAGATTCGGACCAAGCAGCCCCAATTTTTGCAGCCGCTCCAATGGACGTACGCCATATTCCTTCAGGCCGCCTTGAATTTCGTCCGTCGTTTCGTGCACGTGCATGTGAATTCGACAATCGAGTTTCTCGGCGAGCGTCAGTACTTTGTCGAAGGTCCGATCCGAGATGGTGTATGGCGCATGAGGCGCGAGGGAAAATGAGAGCAGCGATTCGCCCTTGAATTCGTCGCGGGTGGAGAGTCCCTTGTGCAGATAGTCATCGGCGTCGGCCGCATAGCCCGTGGGGAATTCCAGGACCGTGGCGCCAAGTGTTGCGCGCATGCCCGCCCGCAAAATAGCTCGGGCCGCGGCGTCCGGGAAAAAATACATGTCGTTCACAAAGGTGACGCCGCCACGCAGCATTTCCGCGCACGCCAATAATGTTCCGTCGAAGACGAATTCCTTGCTGACGTGCTGTTGCTCTGCAGGCCAAATGTGTTCGTTGAGCCACGTCATCAAAGGCAGATCGTCGGCCAACCCTCGCATCAGACTCATCGCCGCGTGCGCATGAAGATTGATAAATCCTGGAATCACGGCGTGGTCGCCTAGATCGAATTCCTGCTGCGCTTCGAATCGTAATTTGGCTTCGCTGGTAGGAGCGATCGCGATGATTTTTTCCTGACGGATGGCCAGTGAATGTTGATGTAATACAACCCCGGCTGGAACGACTGGAATTACCCATTTTGCATGAATCAGGCTATCGATGGATTCTGGCATGAGTCTCGTTGTTTGATTGAACTTGGAAGCCTAGTTAATAACATGCCTTCAGTCGAAAAAAAACCCCGCACGTTAATGCGGGGTTTTTTAATTTCAACAGAAGCGAAGCTGTTAGGGTTAGCTTCCTTGGAAGCCGGTGAACTCGATGTCCACGCGACGGTTTTTCGATCGGCCTTGTTTCGTTTTGTTTTCGGCTACAGGCTGACGCTTGCCTTTGCCTTCGACGGTGATTTTGTTGGCTTCGAGGCCTTTGCTGGCCATGTAGTCCTTCACTGCCTGAGCGCGGCGTAGCGATAGTTTATCGTTGTAGGAATCGGTCCCGATTCCATCGGTATGACCCGTGGCCAGAACTGATTCGATGGTGTAGTTTTGCTTGGCGCGGGTCTCCAGTGCTTGATCGATGGCTTTTTTGCCTTCGGGTTTCAGCACGGCTTTATTGAAGTCAAACAGAGCATCGGCTTGGAGAGTGACTTTTTGCTTAACCGCTTGTGGCGCTGGCTTCGCAACTGGCGCTGGCGCTACGGGAGCGGGCGCTGGCGCGGCGACGGGAGCCGGTGGAGGGGCAGCTGGCTGCACGGCGCATTCCGGATCGGGAGTAATCGCGGCGATATGCCAGCATTCGCCGCCGGTGTTTTTTACTGGGTGACCGCTCGAATCCCGTAAATGACCCGTGGTCGCTGTGCCTTCTTCACCGGCATTGTGACCAAGCGCCACGCCGCTGCTCATTAGCAAGCCGGCGGCAAGCACAGCGAATTTCGTGGAAAAGCAATTTTTCATGTCCACTCCCGAAAATTTGGTTGGTGATTGTCAAGCTGGGCGGAAATTGACGCTATTCGCCTGAAAGATAAGGATTACGCGTTGAATAATACACAACTGTATTTGCGCCGCAAACCTTGATGCCCACATTTATGCAACACCACGATAGGTTGTGTGTGTTTTTGGCAACACTTCCGGACGGTTTGCCCTGCATGGCTTTGGGGCGGGCAACATGTTAAAATTTCACAGTTTTTTTGGGCTTGCCGAGTAAATCCCTCGCACGGCGAAATTCCAAGCCGCTCGCGATGATTGCTTCGAAGAGCCTCTCCGCGAAATCAGTGAGAGACATTTACATTTAGTAGTTGTTTCTTGCGATCACCAACCAAAGACCAAGTCGTTCATGACCCAGACTCAGTTTGCCAAAGAAACCCTTCCTGTCAGTCTAGAACAGGAAATGCGTCGTTCCTACCTTGATTATGCGATGAGCGTGATCGTCGGTCGGGCTCTTCCGGATGTCCGCGATGGTTTGAAACCAGTGCATCGGCGCGTGCTTTTCGCCATGCACGAGGCCAACAATGTGTGGAATCGCCCTTACGTGAAGTGCGCCCGTATCGTCGGTGAAGTGCTCGGTAAGTACCACCCGCACGGTGATACAGCCACCTACGAGGCGCTTGTGCGAATGGTGCAAGAGTTCTCGATGCGTTATCCGTTGATCGACGGGCAGGGCAACTTCGGTTCGGTTGACGGCGATGCGCCAGCGGCTTATCGATACACAGAGTGCCGGTTGGCGAAAATTACGTCGGAGATGCTGGCGGACATCGACAAGGAAACAGTCGATTTCGTCCCCAACTACGACGGGAAGGAAATGGAGCCGTCGGTACTGCCCACCAGGATTCCCAATCTGCTCATCAACGGCAGCTCAGGCATCGCCGTGGGTATGGCGACCAATATTCCGCCGCATAACCTGACAGAGGTGATTGGCGCTTGTCAGGCATTGTTGCAATCACCCGACATGTCATTGGACGAGTTGATTCAACTGGTGCCCGCGCCAGACTTCCCAACCGCCGGCATTATCTATGGGACGGAAGGCGTCAAGGAAGGTTATCGCACCGGGCGCGGTCGCGTGATCATGCGAGCTCGCACGCATTTCGAGGAGTTCGATAAGGGTGGCGGCGGCCGGCAGTCGATCATCATCGATGAACTGCCGTATCAGGTGAACAAGGCCAATCTGCAAATCAAGATCGGTGAGTTGGTGCGCGACAAGAAGTTGGAAGGTATTTCCGACATTCGCGACGAGTCGGATAAGTCCGGTATGCGTGTCGTGATCGAGTTGAAGCGCGGCGAAGTCCCTGAAGTCGTGCTAAACAACTTATATAAGCAGACGCAGATGCAAGAGACGTTCGGCATGAATATGGTCTCATTGTTGGACGGCCAGCCGAGGTTGTTGAATCTGAAGCAGATGCTGGAAGCGTTCCTGCGTCATCGGCGCGAAGTCGTTACGCGCCGGACAGTTTTTGAATTGCGCAAGGCGCGGGAGCGTGGACACATTTTGGAAGGCTTGGCAGTTGCGCTTTCGAATGTCGATGAGATTATCGCCTTGATCAAGGCTGCGCCCACGCCCGCCATCGCCAAGGAGGGCTTGATGTCGCGTCTGTGGCGCTCCTCCTTGGTCGAAGAGATGCTGGCGCGTGCGACGGCCGACTCTTTCCGGCCTGATGGGCTCTCGCGCGATTTTGGGATGCACGCAAATGGTTATCGGCTGTCCGAAGCGCAGTCCCAGCGTATCTTGGAAATGCAACTCCAGCGCTTAACAGGCTTGGAGCAGGACAAGATCGTTGGCGAATATAAAGAGGTAATGGAGAACATCGCCGACTTGCTGGATATTCTGGCGAAGCCGGAGCGCATCACCGCGATCATTGCTGACGAATTGACAGAGGTAGGCAGGCAGTTTGGCGACAAGCGGCGAAGCGAGATTATTGCTAATGGGCAGATTCTCTCCAATGAAGACCTGATCACGCCGCAAGATATGGTCGTGACGTTGTCCCATAGCGGTTACATCAAATCGCAGCCGCTGGATGACTATGCTTCTCAAAAGCGGGGAGGGCGTGGAAAGCAGGCGACTTCGACTCGAGAGGATGATTTCATCGAGCACATGTTTGTTGGGCATACCCACGATTACATTTTGTGCTTTTCCAATCGGGGGCGCGTTTACTGGGTCAAGGTTTACGACGTGCCGCAAGGCGGACGTATGTCTCGCGGTAAGCCGATCGTCAATCTGTTGCAGATCGAGGAGGGCGAGAAAATCACCGCCATCTTGCCGGTCAAGACTTTTGACGATGAGCACTTCATATTCATGGCCACCGCGGACGGCACGGTTAAGAAAACGCCGCTTAGCGATTTTTCCAACCCACGCAAGGCGGGTATTATTGCCGTCACCTTGGACGAAGGCGATTATCTGATCGGCGTCGCGATTACTGATGGGAAGCACGATGTCATGCTTTTCTCGAACGGCGGCAAGGCGGTTCGCTTCGACGAAAACGACGTGCGTCCGATGGGCCGCAATGCTCGCGGCGTGCGCGGGATGAATCTGTCGAAGGGCGGCAGCGTAATCTCCATGCTGGTGGCGGGCGACGAAACGCAATCAGTGCTTACCGCGACCGAGAATGGCTTCGGTAAACGGACGCCGATTACCGAATACACTCGTCACGGACGTGGTACGCAAGGCATGATCGCCATTCAAACGACGGCTCGCAACGGCAAGGTTGTCGCGGCGACGTTGGTGGAAGAGAAAGACGAGATCATGCTGATCACCGATGGCGGCGTGTTGATCCGAACGCGCGTCAGCGAGATCCGCGAGATGGGCCGCTCTACGCAGGGCGTAACCTTGATTAATCTGGACGAAGGCACGAAGCTGGTGAGCCTTAGTTGCGTGGTTGAAACAGATGAAGTGACGGAGTAAGGCGGTTTTGGATTTATTCCTCTCTTTTTAAGCTCAACCGAATGCTGTCTCTTCCTCTTGAAGGTATTAGTATCTACACAACTCCCCCTTATAAAGACCCTCTCCCTTGAGGGGAGAGGGTGTTGCGTAGTTACCTTATGCCTTGAAGTGGAAGATCGTTTTTAATCGATTTTTTGGAATCACTCAAAGACCCCCCCTATGCGAATATTCAACTTCAGCGCCGGTCCAGCGGTGCTCCCCGAAGAAGTATTGCAAAAAGCCGCCGCCGAAATGCTCGATTGGCATGGCAGCGGTATGTCGGTGATGGAAATGAGTCATCGCGGCAAGGAGTTCATCAGCATCGCCGACAAGACTCAAGCCGACCTGCGGACATTGCTTAACATCCCCGCCAACTACAAAGTGTTATTCCTGCAAGGCGGCGCTATCGCTGAGAACGCGATTATCCCAATGAACCTGCTCGGAGATAAGAAGGTCGCGGATTATGTGAACACCGGCGAGTGGTCCAAGAAGTCGATCAAGGAAGCAAAGAAATATTGCACGGTAAACGTCGCCGCCAGCGCGGAAGACAAGAACTTCACTTATGTCCCAAACCGCGAGACATGGAAGTTGTCCAATGAAGCGGCGTATGTGCATGTATGCACTAATGAGACCATCGGCGGCGTGGAGTATCACTGGACGCCCGATGTTGGCGATGTTCCCCTCGTGGCGGATATGTCCTCCCACATTCTTTCTCGTGCGATTGACGTATCAAAGTACGGGGTGATTTATGCGGGCGCGCAGAAGAATATCGGCCCGGCTGGTTTGACCATCGTTATCGTTCGGGACGATTTGCTGGGCAAGGCGCTTCCGATAACGCCTTCCGCGTTCGACTGGAAGCAGCAGGCGGAAAACGATTCCATGCTCAACACGCCGCCGACTTATTCGATCTACATTGCGGGATTGGTATTCGAATGGTTGCTCGCGAAAGGTGGCATCGGCGCAATAGAGAAGCACAATATCGCCAAGGCCGCGTTGCTTTACGATTATCTCGATCAGACCGAGTTTTACGCCAATCCGATACGCAAGGAAGATCGTTCGCGGATGAACGTGCCCTTCAAGCTGAAGGATGAGGCGTTGGATGAACCATTCCTGAAAGGCGCCAAGGAGCGTGGTATGGCGCAGTTGAAGGGGCACCGCTCCGTCGGCGGTATGCGCGCGTCGATTTATAACGCCATGCCGGTTGAAGGCGTACGTGCGCTCGTGGAGTATATGAAGGAGTTTGAGCGGAAACACGGTTAAGGAAAACAGCAAATGGGACGCGGATGGTCGCGGAGTTTATCTGCGTCCCACGGTTTTCCCCTTTCGAATCTCGGTGTTCAGAAAGTGCTTCTTCGATGACCAAATATCACGTTCTCGCGTTGAACCAGATTTCCCATGAAGGTCTGTCGCGTCTTCCACACGCGCATTACACCGTGAGCAAGCATGTCGAGAGCCCGGACGCCATCCTGGTCCGGTCTCACAATATGCATGAGATGGAAGTTCCCATGAGCGTGAAGGCGATCGGACGTGCAGGCGCTGGCACCAACAATATCCCGGTGGCGGAGATGTCCAAACGCGGCGTGCCTGTTTTCAATGCGCCCGGCGCTAATGCAAATGCTGTAAAGGAATTAGTGCTGACGGCGATGTTAATGGGCGCTCGTAACGTGATTCCAGCGGCTCGTTTTGTCGATGCGTTATCGAAAGACGCCAAAGATTTCGAGGCGCGCGTGGAAGATGGCAAGAAACAATTCGCCGGCGTTGAGTTGCCCGGCCGAACGCTGGGTATCGTGGGGCTTGGAGCGATTGGCAGTTTGGTTGCCGATACGGCCATCAAGTTGGGAATGAAAGTTCTGGGATTCGATCCCGAAATCACCGTTGATGCGGCGTGGCGATTGCCATCCAGCGTTCGCCGGATGCATACCGTGGACGAATTGTTGAAGCACTCCGATTTCGTTACCTTGCATGTGCCATTGCTGGACGTGACGCGGGGTCTTATTAACGAGAAACGCTTCGCCCTGATGAAAGAGGGCGCCGTGCTGCTTAATTTTGCGCGCGACGCCATCGTTGACGAATCCGCGGTTGTGACTGCTTTGGAGGCAGGGCGGTTGAAGGCGTACTTATGTGATTTTCCGTCGCCACGTTTGTTGGGACATCCGAAAGTGGTTGCGTTGCCTCATCTCGGCGCTTCCACTGCCGAGGCGGAGGAAAACTGCGCGACCATGGTCGTCGATCAGGTTCGCGAATATCTAGAGAACGGAAACATCGCCAACGCGGTGAATTTTCCCAACGTGGAAATGCCTCGCGAGTCGCCTTACCGGGTGGCGATTGCAAATTCAAATGTTCCCAATATGCTGGGACAGATTTCAACAACCATGGCCAATGCTGGCCTTAATATTCATAACATGGTTAATAAATCCCGCCATCAAATGGCTTATACCTTGGTCGATGTGGATAGCCCCGTCGAACAGCACGTTAT
>DATLHW010000383.1:0-4177 GCA_035539675.1 Burkholderiales bacterium
GCCTCCGTACGACAGTGGTTAGGTAATGTGCCGCCGAGGGCGACGAATCGTTTTGCCGGCATGACCGTGCATTCAGCTTGCATTCCGCGGAACATCATCCAGCGCATCGCCTCTGTCTTCGTATCCATGGCGTGCGACATCGGTATCGGAATCGATAGCTCGCCGAATATGCATAGCTGTTCTTTGTGGATGACGATGTGGCGATCGCTTTTCATCATTCGTCGCGTAGTGTTCCGAGACGGCGCGCGTAGTCCATGTAATAGATGACTCTGCCTTTCTTCTGGTCCTTCATTTCCCGTATGACTTCCGGCTTCGGCCATTGGATGAGGCCGCGCTCTTCGAGCATTTCGATGACCGCCAGCAGTTCGACCAATTCGCCCATGATTCTGGCGGCGTTGGTGAGTGTTTGGCCGGGCTGGGTTTCCGTCAGGCCGAAGCGGGCGGCTTTGTCTGCGCGTTGGGCGACTTCAACGGCTTCTTCGGCGGCGCAGGTGAGTAGGTGTTCTATCGTGTTCATTTGGTCACCATTCCGTGGATGCGAAGGAGCATGGGAATTGCTGTCCTTCAGCCACCATGCGGGCCAGGTATTCTCTGGCTGTCATCGTGGTTGACTCGCTGTTTCCCGGCTCGGTGGTAATTATCATCTTGTCCATTTCTTCATCACTGAGGGCTTCTGGTAGGGTGTCATCATCGTCAGTCGCCTCTTCTTTTGTGCAGCCGGTTTCCTTCATATAGAACGCCAGTATTTCTTCTGGTGTGCAATCTCCCGCATACCACTCGAATTCGTTAATCCGGAAAATTGTTATCGTCATGATCACGACTCACAGTATTTCGTTGAAGAACGCCAACGCGTCGGCGATCTTTTTCTCGACGCGTGGCGAGAAGTGGAAGGCTGTCGATTCATTCATCGCGTCTATAGATAGCCCAAGCGCGAGCAGGACATTGCGGTAGTGCCTGCGAGCGGCGACGATGAATGCGGCGTCGTGCGCCTCAGCTGGGATGGCCTGCATGCCGTTCAATCTGCCGTCGTCTATCAGCGTTAATCCGTCGTCGGTTATAGCCACGTCAAACCATGGGCCTTCGCTGGCTTTGTCGCAAATTGCCACTTGCGCCTCGATGAAACGATGTTTCGGGCTTTTTATTAGCGCAGATATCGGGACATAGGAAGGCTGGGGTGGCAGTTTCTCGATTTGCTCTCGCGTATAAAGCGGTCGTGATCGTTGCGGGTGTTGACCGTTCCAGTATTTGCTTTCGCTACGCCAGATGTCGGTTCCCGTTATGGGATCCTTGAACAGGTATTGATGGCCGACTGGGATCAGCTCGTCCAGCAAGACATCCTGCTCGCCTAATTCGCGGCCTTGTTTGCGTATCAGCGCCGAGGCCTCGGCCAAACGCTGCTGTAGATGCTCCATCTCTCGATATGCCGGGACCCTATCGACTGGAAGGTCTGCGCGCTGAGAGAGCAGTGCGGCGCGTTTGACCTGGTTGTCGTGGTTCGATTTCCAGTGCAGCGCGTCTTGCTTGTGAACAACATTCTCGTGACTCTGTCTTTCGATCAGGTAGAGAGCCCCTGCCATTGCGAGGATAGGGTTATGGCCGCCGCATAGGCGGATGGCTTCGTCAATCAGATCCTGGCGATTAATGGCCTCTTGCATGTGCTCAACGGTGACCTTGCTCATCGATCCCTCTCCTGCGCGACGCGAATTTGGTTGACCACGGATTTACCGACTGGCTCGCCAGTGTGTTTGTATCGGTATCCGGTGGCGTTGCAGTAGTTGCAGGGGCTCATTGCGTAGTAGTGGCCCATGCCGCAGCCGGCGGTGTAGAGTTCTCGGCGGCTGCCTTTGCCATTGCAAAGCGAGCAAACTTCAACCAGTGATGGAATGGCCATGGCGATTACTCGAACGCTAGCCAGTGCGTCGGCGTCGGCGATGGGCAATGCCACCAGTCAGGACTAGCCTTGCTTCGCTGACATCCGTGCTCTAGGGCGAAGTCAAGGCGAGACTTGAGTTGCTTGTTCTCTATCTTGAGCTTGTCGATGCTTAGCGTGCATGCCAACAAGCCTCCGAAAATTATCAGAATCAGAATGGCTTTCATTTGAGCAACACCACTTTCTGCCTGGCGATGTAGAGGTCCGTGACGCTTAGCTTCGGCAACACCTCCAGGCAGGCGTTGACGGCGTTGGCGATGGGTAGGAATTCCAGCGTTGTCATGTGGACTTTTCCGGTGCGCTCGTATTTGCCTTTGATCTGGAGCATTGCGCTTGCGCCGGATTGAATGATGACGAACGACTGATGCAGGTCTTGGCGCTTGAGCTCGAAAAGCGTGACGCCGATGATGTCGAGGATCATGGCGACGGCGTCGAATGCCTCTATCACTGGCGTTGCACGCAGGACGGCGAGCGAGATGTGCAGCTGCTCGGCGAATTCGCGTTGCAATTGGGGCATGACCGGGATGCTTACCGGTCGCGGCCGATGCGCTTTTCGAGGGCGGGCGCTTTTTGGCATGATTAGTCCGGCAGCTTCCGTTTTTTCCACTCATCCATGGCGGCGGCGGTCCTCAGGGCGCCGTCGTATTTCTCGATCCATTCCGCCGTCGGCACGCGGTTGATTTGCTTTTGGGTTTTTAGCTGCTCAGCCCATTGGCGGATCAGGGTCGGCGCCATGATGTCTTGCGCGCGGAGTACGAATATCGGCTCGTCGTCGCCGGCTTTTTTCAGACTGGTGCTGGTGTGTTTGGTCGCCATGTTTTCTCCTTGCTGGTTTGCGTTCTATCGAGCCCCGCGCTCGGGGCTCTTTCCTGCATTGACCTGGGCCACCCTTACGCACTCCCGAGGCGCGTGGTGTGACGGTTTGTTTGATCGGCTGGCGTTTATCGACGGCAACCGATCGTGTTGCTGTTGTTGACGCGCCGGCGGTGGCCCTGTGGACGACGTGAGCAATCTCCAATGGAACCAGTGGTAGGCATGAAAGAAGTAATGGAACATGGCAGCTAATCGCTAGTTTCAGCAGCGGCATTGGCTTTAATGTTCTGGTCGATGCAATCGTTAATCGCTGGCTTGTTCATGCCGTGCAGCTGGGGGAACTCCCAGTGACCGAGATTGTTGTGATCAACGACCCATTTGGCGTGTTTGAGCAGGTATCGATATCGATTGGCGTCTACGATGTCGCTGTGAAGTAGTGTCAAAGCGTCCCCTTTCTGTTGGTGTGATTTGTGACGAAAGAGATATCGGTGAAAGCGCATGCTGCATACGATGCCGAGCGGGCCGCCGGAGAGGTAGCCGATGGTTTCCAGCCAGTTCGCGTTGTGGCCCAGTTGCAGGGCGATCATTTGCGTGCTGCCGATGACGAGGCTGGTGGCGGCCGCTGTCTTCTCGTGCCCGCCGTTGACGTTCAGCGATTGGAAGCCGAGGGCGAACACGAGCACGAAGGTGGAGACGAAGAGGATGAGCGTAGTGGCCATTAGTGCATCACCTCGGCGGGATGGACGGATTGCGCGGTGAGCAGGTGCGGATCGAGCTTGAGGTGCAGCGCCTGCAGGGCTTTGACGATGGCTTCCAGTTCTTCACGCGCTTCGAGCGTGATGGCGGCGTCGCCCATGGCGAAGCACTGGCTCATGACGGCGACGCAGCCGTTGTGGATGACGAACACGGAGGCGAGTTTGTCTTTGGTTGTGGGCATGGTGGTTACCAGTCTTTTCCGTAGACGGCTTCGCATACTTGCCGGCAGAGGGTGATGTCGAAGCGGTCTTGTTCGTTGCGCACGCCGGATTCCATGTCGATCCAGTAGCGGTGGCATTTTTTGCCGATATCGGCGACTGCGGCGGCGACGTTGGTGGGGTTTAGGCCGCCGGCGTAGCCTACTAGTCTAGGAAAGTCTTGTTCACGACAGGTTGGCCATTCGGATGGCGATATGCCTTGACCGCCTGATGCATCGAATATCCATTGGATGCAATTGTCCTCATTGGGAAATTCATCACGGCATTGCAGAATTGGAGATACAGCGCGTTCGTTTGCCCAATCGATGATCGTTGCGGGATTGATGAATGGATCGCCTGAATTGATTTGCGCGCGAAGGAATTCCCTTCTGTCTATGTAGGCGTCTATCGATTGGATAGAGCCTTCCTCCATCAGTTCGCGACTGTACTGACCGCAGATATGGGCGGAGAGGTCTAGTCC
>DATLHW010000384.1:0-9081 GCA_035539675.1 Burkholderiales bacterium
CAAACGCCAGCAGAATCGTAGCCGCGATATTCGAGACGGCTCAAACCCTCGATGAGAATGGGAACAACGTTACGCTGCGCGACCGCGCCGACTATGCCACACATGATTGCCTCTCTTTAACTTTTGGTGATTCCATTTCGCGAACGCGAAATGGAATGAATGCAGCGCGCACAAAACTTGCCGCCACATCATTCCTTAGGCTTTTTAACCGGACGTTTCCAACCAGGAATCGTCATTTGCCTGGCGCGCGAAACGGTAAGCTGGCCTTCGGGCGCCGTGGTGGTCAACGTGGTGCCAGCGCCTATAGTCGCCCCACGCTTTACAGTCACTGGCGCAATCAACTGGGTATCTGAACCGATGAACACGTCATCTTCGATAATTGTTCGATACTTGTTGGCGCCATCGTAGTTGCAAGTGATCGTGCCTGCGCCAATGTTTACCCTGCTACCTACTGTCGCGTCACCAACATAGGCCAAATGATTAGCCTTGGAGTGGGCGGCGATCTGGCTGTTTTTTACTTCCACGAAATTACCGATATGCACGTCCTCGGCGAGAACGGTGCCCGGGCGAATTCGAGCGTACGGGCCAATGCGGGACGCGGAGCCGACAACGGCGTCTTCCATATGGCAGAAGGGTTCGATGCGCGCGCCCGCTTCGATCTTTACGTTTTTCAGAACACAGTTCGCGCTGATGGTGACGTTGTCGGCGAGCGATACCTGCCCCTCAAACACGCAATTCACATCGATGAATACATCGCGGCCACAGGTAAGTTCGCCGCGGATGTCGATGCGTGCGGGGTCAGCGAGCGCCACACCCTTTTCCATGAGAGTTTCGGCCAAGTTTCGCTGATGAATCCGTTCCAATTGGGCGAGTTGCGATTTGCTGTTAACGCCGAGACTTTCCCAAACGCGAGTTAGCGGATGCGCTTCAATGACGACGCCTTCAGCGACTGCTTTCGCAACTATATCGGTGAGGTAATACTCATTCTGCGCATTTTGGTTGGATAGATTGGAAACCCAACGGGCGAGTTGTTCGGTCGGCACGGCCATGATGCCTGTGTTCACTTCATTGATATTGCGCTGGGCTTCGCTGGCGTCTTTATGTTCAACAATGGACAACACCTTGCCGCCGGCGTCGCGGACGATGCGACCGTAGCCGGTGGGATCATCCAGCTTGACGGTGAGCAACGCGAGCTTGCCTTGGGTAGCGATAGCGACCAGGGCGCGCATAGTATCGGCGGTTACTAGCGGAACGTCGCCATAAAGAATCAGCGTTACGCCGTCATGGTCGATATGAGGCAAGGTTTGCATGACCGCATGCCCTGTCCCCAATTGCGGCTCTTGCTTGACCCAGCTCACCACGCATTCGTCGAACGCGTTGGGCACGCTGCCGCCGCCATGTCCGTAGACCGTACATACTTTAGAGGGGTTAAGCTGTTGGGCTGTATCAATGACATGCCCGAGTAAGGGCTTGCCAGCGAGTTTGTGCAGGACCTTCGGCAGCACAGAATTCATGCGCTTGCCTTGTCCGGCGGCGAGGATAACGATATTCAGGCTCATGTCGGGCATTTGGGGTTTGGAGTTCTCAGCCAGTATAAGCAAAAAAAAGGCAGCTTGACGCTGCCTTTTTCCCGTTTTTTAGGACGCTGTGGAACCGCACGGAGGGCTGACGCCGCTAGGTGGGGGTTACGAAAAGCGTATCCGCTACGTTGTCACTTCTTACGCAATTTACGAATTGCAGCGAGTTGCGCGGCAATGGCGGCCAACTCGGCTTCCACTGTTGCGACTTGCTGTTTGTCGGTTGCGTTGCGAAGCGCTTCTTCGGCGTGACGCTTGGCTTCAAGCGCTTTGGCCTCATCCAGATCGTGGCCGCGAATAGCGGTGTCGGCAAGAACTGTCACCACGTCGGGCTGCACTTCCAGCATGCCGCCAGCAACGAAAACGAATTCCGGCTCTTCTTGTCCCGGAATGGTGATGCGCACGGCGCCCGGTTTAATTCGGGTCAAGAGGGGCATGTGCTTCGGATAGATACCCAACTCGCCGGCTTCGCCGGGAAGCACCACGAATGTTGCTTCGCCGGAGAAGATTTGCTTCTCGGCGCTGACGACGTCTACGTGAATTGTATTTGCCATAGTCTTTTACCTGCTCAATGTCGTTCGAATACCTGAATCCTGGAAACCTGTTGCGATTTTCGCAACAGAGTAAGCGAACGACAACAACATGCCTTCTCGCACACGGAAAGCGGCGGCCAACCACTGGGCCGCCACTTTCCGCGGCATCATTTTATTTCAGCGTCTTGGCTTTCTCGACAGCTTCTTCGATCGCGCCGACCATGTAGAACGCCTGCTCGGGCAGGTGATCGTAGTCGCCGTTGACGATGCCTTTAAAGCCGGCAATGGTGTCCTTGAGGGGCACGATCTTGCCAGGAGAGCCGGTAAACACTTCCGCGACGTTGAACGGCTGCGACAAGAAGCGCTGAATCTTCCGGGCGCGGGACACGGCCAATTTGTCTTCTGGCGACAATTCGTCCATGCCAAGAATCGCGATAATGTCGCGAAGTTCTTTGTACCGTTGCAGCGTCTGCTGAACAGCGCGCGCGGTGTTGTAGTGCTCTTCGCCAACGACCAGCGGATCGAGCTGGCGGGAGGTGGAATCCAGCGGGTCCACGGCGGGGTAAATACCCAGGGACGCGATATCGCGGGAGAGCACGACCGTTGCATCGAGGTGCAAGAAGGTGGTTGCGGGCGACGGGTCGGTCAAGTCATCCGCAGGAACGTATACGGCCTGAATCGAGGTGATGGAGCCAACCTTGGTCGAGGTAATGCGCTCTTGCAGCTTACCCATTTCTTCAGCCAACGTCGGTTGATAACCCACGGCGGAAGGCATACGGCCGAGCAACGCGGATACTTCGGTTCCTGCGAGCGTGTAACGATAGATGTTGTCGACGAAGAACAGAATGTCGCGACCTTCGTCACGGAACTTCTCCGCCATCGTCAAGCCGGTCAGCGCCACGCGTAAACGGTTGCCAGGCGGCTCGTTCATCTGACCGAACACCATCGCGACCTTGTCGAGAACTTTCGACTCATCCATCTCGTGATAGAAGTCGTTACCTTCACGAGTACGCTCGCCCACACCGGCGAATACGGAGTAACCACCGTAGGATTTCGCGATGTTGTTGATGAGCTCCATCATGTTAACGGTCTTGCCTACACCCGCGCCGCCGAACAGACCAACCTTACCGCCTTTGGCGAACGGGCAGATCAAATCGATAACCTTGATACCGGTGGGCAGCAAGTCAACTGAGGGAGACAATTCGTCGAACTTCGGCGCCTTGGCGTGAATCGGCCGTCTTTCGTCGGAGGCGATCGGACCCGCTTCGTCGATCGGACGTCCCAGCACATCCATGATGCGCCCGAGCGTTCCCGTACCAACCGGCACCGAGATCGGCGCGCCGGTGCCACGGACTCTCATGCCGCGGCGCAGGCCGTCGGAGGAACCGAGCGCAATGGTGCGCACGACGCCGTCGCCGAGCTGCTGCTGCACCTCGAACGTAAGGCCTTTCTCGGCGAATGGGCTGGTGGTGTCTTCCAGCACCAGCGCCTCATATACTTTAGGCATGCTCTCGCGCGGAAACTCGATGTCGATAACCGGGCCGATGCATTGAACGATCTTGCCGTCCTTCTGATTGGCTGTTGCTTGCGTGCTCATCGTTGATCCTTTTAAGTCTGTCTTTCTGTTAGGGCGCCTCTATAAATCCACTGCGCCTGCTGGCTAAGTTGAATTTATAGAGGCGCCCTGAATTCGTTACACCGCCGCCGCGCCGCCGACGATCTCCGCCAGTTCCTTGGTGATCGCAGCCTGCCGCGCCTTGTTGTAGGTCAGCTGCAAGTCGTCAATCACGCTCTTTGCGTTGTCGGATGCGGCCTTCATTGCGACCATTCGCGCGCTCTGTTCGGACGCCATATTCTCAGTGACCGCTTGGTAAATCAGGGCTTCGACATAGCGCATCAGCAATTCGTCGAGGACGGTCTGAGGATCGGGCTCGTATATATAGTCCCACGCGTGGCTTTGCGGATCGGTTTTCAGGTGTTCGCTCGATAACGGCAACAGCTGTTCAACAATTGGTTCTTGCTTCATCGTATTGATGAAGTCCGTGTAGAACAAATACACGCCATCCAGCTTGCCTTGCGCGTAAGCATCGAGCATTACCTTGACAGGTCCGATCAGTCTATCCAAATGTGGCGTATCGCCCAGTTGAACGACATGAGAAACGATATCGACGCCCAACCGGCTAAGAAAGCCGAATCCCTTGTTGCCGATAGCCGTGGCTTGCACGCGTTTACCCTGTGCTTGGAACTCCTTTATCTTGCTTAACGCCAAGCGCAGGATGTTGGTGTTCAAACCGCCGCAGAGGCCCTTATCGGTACTAACGACAATGATGCCGACAGCGCCGCTGTTATCGCGCTTTTGCAGGAAAGGCGGCTGATATTCTGGATTGGCGAGCGCGAGTCTCGCCGTGACGTTCCGAATCTTGTCGCCGTATGGACGCGCATGACGCATGCGTTCCTGCGCCTTCCGCATTTTCGAAGCGGCGACCATTTCCATCGCTTTGGTGATCTTGCGCGTGTTTTGAACGCTCTTGATCTTGGTTCGTATCTCTTTTGTGCCGGGCATTGGCAGTCCCTGTGCAGCGTTTACTTGGTGGCCCGGCGGATACAGTTTCGGCTAACGCCGTTACTGTCGATCCGCCGACTTAGAGGTCGCGAATAAATCGTTACGCGATGAGAGCAAGCTTGCTACGCAAAGCGTGTCGCTTAACTCGCCTTGCGCTTCTTCGCTTGAATTGAACCGCTCATGACGATTCATCCCCGACCTCATGGCGCGTCATTAAAAAACGCGCCGATTTGTTTAGTAAGAACCAGTCTTCTTGAAGTCCTTGATGGCGTCGTGCAACTTCGCCTCGTCGTCCTTCGAAAGGTCTTTTGTGCTCTCGATGTTGTCAGCAAGCGCCGTGTACTTAGTCTTGATGAAGTCGCGCATCGCCTTCTCGGCCGCAAGCGCTTTCTTCACGTCGATATCGTCGTAATAGCCACCGTTGACAGCGAAAAGAACTAACGCCATTTCCCACACTTGAAGCGGGTGATATTGAGGCTGCTTCATTAACTCGGTGACGAGACGACCGCGCTCCAACTGCTTACGGGTAGCTTCGTCCAAATCGGAAGCGAACTGCGCGAATGCGGCCAGTTCACGGTACTGAGCAAGCGCGAGACGCACGCCGCCGCCGAGCTTCTTGATGACCTTTGTTTGCGCTGCGCCGCCCACACGCGATACGGAAACACCTGCGTTAATAGCAGGGCGGATACCGGCGTTGAACAAATCGGTTTCCAAGAAGATCTGACCGTCGGTGATGGAGATCACGTTGGTCGGAACGAATGCGGACACGTCGCCAGCTTGAGTTTCAATAACAGGCAATGCGGTCAACGAACCGGTTTTGCCTTTTACTTCGCCCTTGGTGAAACGCTCGACATATTCTTCATTCACGCGAGCAGCGCGCTCAAGCAAACGGGAGTGCAGATAAAACACATCGCCTGGATAAGCTTCACGTCCAGGCGGACGGCGCAACAGCAGGGAGATTTGACGATAAGCCCAAGCTTGCTTAGTCAGATCGTCATAAATAATCAGCGCGTCTTGACCGCGATCGCGGAAATACTCGCCCATCGTGCAACCCGAGTAGGGCGCGATGTACTGCATGGCGGCGGATTCAGAAGCGGAAGCGGCGACAACGATGGTGTAGGCCATCGCGCCGTACTCTTCCAACTTGCGCACGACGTTGGCGATGGTCGAAGCTTTTTGTCCGATCGCCACGTAGATACAAATGAGATCCTTGCCCTTTTGATTGATGATCGTGTCAACCGCAACGGCGGTCTTACCCGTCTGGCGGTCGCCGATGATCAACTCGCGCTGTCCGCGGCCAACAGGAACCATCGCATCGATGGACTTGAGACCGGTCTGAACAGGCTGGGATACTGACTTACGCCAAATTACGCCCGGCGCGATTTTTTCAATAGGATCGGAAAGCTTGGCGTTCACGACGCCTTTACCGTCGATGGGTTGACCCAGCGCGTTGACTACGCGGCCGATCAACTCGGGTCCAACCGGCACTTCCAAAATGCGACCCGTACACTTTACGGTGTCGCCTTCGGAGATGTGCTCGTAATCGCCTAGCACCACCGCGCCCACGGAGTCCCGTTCGAGGTTAAGCGCCAGACCAAACGTGTTGCCAGGGAATTCCAACATCTCCCCTTGTAATACGTCGGAAAGACCGTGTACCCGACAAATACCGTCGGTAACAGATACCACAGAGCCCTGATTCCGAACCTCGGACTTGACGCCCAGACTTTCGATTCGATTCTTAATCAGTTCACTGATTTCAGATGGATTGAGTTGCATATTCTTGCTCCTAGGATTGGAGTGCTGAGGCCATGGACTGAAGCCTTGCGCGCACAGACGCGTCGAGGACCTCATCGCCCACAATGACCTTCACACCGCCAATCAATTCTTTATCGAGGCGGATAGTAGGCTTGATCTTGCGTTTGAAGCGTTTTTCAAGCGAGATTGTGAGAGTTTGCAGATCCGCATCGCTTATGGGAAAAGCGCTCACGATTTCCGCATCGGCGCTGCCTTCGTGCTCGCTCTTCAGGTCGTCGAACTGCGCGACTATCTGCGGCAAAACGCCAAGCCGGCCATTCTCGACAAGAACCCGCACGAAATTTTTCGCGTCCTCATCCAGCGGCGATTTCACGATAGAAAGGAACAGTTCAGCTATTGTGCTATCCGCGAGCTTTGGATTGTCGATGGCGGAGCGCATGTCCGCATTGCTAGCAATGGCGGACATCTCGGCTAGCAGATCCGCCCACTTGCCTAGCGCATTTTTTTCCGCAGCGAGCCTGAACAGCGCTTCTGCGTAAGGCCGTGCAATGGTAGTGATTTCAGCCATGGTCAGAATTGAGCCTTGAGATCGCCAAGAATATCCGCATGAGTCTTTTGATCGACTTCACGCTTCAGAATCTTTTCAGCACCGGCCACAGCGAGGACTGCCACTTGGTTACGTAGTTCGGCTTTTGCGCGCAGAACTTCCTGCTCCAGTTCAGCGTGCGCTGAGCTGACAATGCGATCATGCTGCGATTTGGCCTCAACCTTGGCTTCTTCGACAATTGCCACGGCTCGCTTTTCACTCAGCGCAATAATTTCGGCGGCCTGTTGCTTTGCATGGTCCAATTCGACAGCTGCTCGCTTCTCGGCTTGCGCCAAATCATGTTTGCCACGCTCGGCGGCAGCCAGTCCATCAGCGATTTTCTTGGCCCGCTCGTCCAATGCCTTGGCCAGCGGCGGCCACACGAACTTCATCGTGAACCACGCAAAGATCAGGAAGACGACGAACTGGGCGATAAAGGTAGCATTTAGATTCATCTTGCCAAGCCCTTGATCTGTTGTTCGGTTGCGTTGCTTAGCTGACTACGAACGGGTTGGCGAAAGCGAACATCATGGCGATACCAACACCGATAATGAACGCGGCGTCGATCAGACCAGCCAGAATAAACATACGCACTTGCAACTGGCCCATCAGTTCCGGTTGACGCGCGGAAGCTTCGAGGAATTTGCTACCCATGATGGCGATACCGATGGAGGCGCCGATAGCGCCGAGGCCGATGATGATGCCGCAGGCCAGTGCCACCATACCCAAAACTTGTTCCATGTTAACTCCTTGCTATTAAGTGTGATTGATAAAGAAAAAGTGAATAGAGATTTATTAATTAATGGCCTTCGTGAGCCTGGCCAAGATAGACGAGGGTCAGCATCATGAAAATGAATGCTTGAAGCACGATAACCAAGATATGAAAGATCGCCCATGCCGTACCAGCGACAACGTGACCGAAGAATCCGAAAGCGCTCATGAGTGTGAAGCCGCCGACGATCCCACCCAGCAAAGCGATAAGCATGAACACGAGTTCACCGGCATACATGTTGCCGAACAATCGCATGCCCAGCGACACAGGCTTAGCCACCAACTCAACGAGGTTAAGCAGAAAGTTAGCTGGCCACAGCAGCGGATGGGCGCCAAAAGGCGCGGTAAACAATTCGTGGGTGAAGCCGCCGAAACCTTTCACCTTGAAGCTGTAATAGAAGATTAACGCGAAGACCGCCAACGCCATGCCGAACGTTGCGTTCAAATCGGCGGTAGGCACGACGCGCATGTAATGGAGGCCAAACATCTCTCCAATCTTCGGGAGTAAGTCAAGCGGCAATAAGTCCATCGTGTTCATCAACACGATCCAGACAAAAATCGTCAACGCGAGCGGCGCAATAAAAGTCCTGTCGCCATGGACTGTGCTCTTCGCTTGGGAGTCCACCATTTCCATCAGCATTTCCACTGCCGCCTGGAAACGCCCAGGCACGCCGGAAGTAGGTTTGCCAGCCGCCTTGTATAAAAGGTAGCAGCCGATAACGCCTGTTAGCACGGCGTAGAAAAACGTATCGACATGGAGGGCCCAAAAGCCGGAGCCGACTTTTAGGTGAGTCAAATGGTGAACAATGTAATCGTTCGCGGTGACAGCTTGATTTTCGGTGGCCATTGAATTTGAGCGTTATTTGATCAACAGAAGAGCAATCCAGTAACCCGCCAGCGCAATGGCGAAAGCCACTAGCAACCAGCCGAGAACGATCCACTTCATTAATAGTAAGACGGCGCTAAACATCACCACGGTAGCCAGCACCTTTGCAATTTCGCCACCGAAGTGCGCCAACAAAACCATGTTGGCCGATTCAGTCGCCATCAGTGCGATACGTGCATGTATCAGGCTACCCACCACGGCGATAGCGCCACCTGTTAAGGCGGACAACGCCGCCAACTTGCCCCCAAAAAAAACCAGTGGGATGGCGAAGCAAAGGGTGAGTAAAACTTGCAGGAGTATTACTTTGAAGTAGGACCGCGCGATGGCGCGCGGTGGCGTCATCTTTGGCGTCTGCGCCAAGGGTCCTTTTTCGATGTGTTGGTCGTTATTAGAAGTCATCCTGCAAAGCC
>DATLHW010000385.1:0-4698 GCA_035539675.1 Burkholderiales bacterium
AAAACGAGCGAGCAGCTTCGCCTCGTTGACGAAGCTTTTTAACCCCGCCTGGAATGTGTCCGCATATCGTTCCGCCCGCACGGACACCGTATAGCCCTCGGTGCGCGCCGCGAGGGAGGAGGGCATGTACTCCTTGATCGCCACGTCCCGCTCCAGGGAGTGATCGAGCGCGGCATAGACGATTCCAAAGCCGCCTTCGCCGATGAGGCTGGTGATCTCGAATTCAGACAGGCGAGTCCCGACCGGAAGCGCGACAATGTTTTCACTCATTGGAGGCGGCGCTGGGGTTTTAATGGTCGGCGTTATCACCGTCGCCTTTTCAGCGGCGCTGACGATAACAGTTCTGTCGTCGTCGAGTGGCGTTTGCTTCTGGCCGTCGGAAGGAGGGAGCGGTATTGACATGGCTGGTTTGGATTTGGGCGGGAGATCTGCCTGAGGAGTGAGCGGCGTTCATGATACAGGCGATAAACGGGGTTGTGAAAGCGCCATCATTACCATATGACGACGCCGTTGGCGGCGAGGCGACGGGTGTTGCCTGTCACTTCCTGTACTGTGCGCGCTATGCCCTCGCGCTGGGGAGGCTGCAATCGATAACAACTACCCCGATGCGGCGCTGTTCTTCCAAGCTCAATAATTCTCGCAGGCGGGAAGCGAGTTCTTCCGGGTTTCTGGGTTTAGGTCCGCTGGGAGGCGGCGGCATGTCTTTGCCGCCGAACCAAAGTACGACATAGATTCCATAGCCTTCCGTTTTCGGTTCTCGTGTGTATTGGGCAATGAGTTGGTTACGTATGCTGTTCCAGAGATCGCGGCGGTTATTTTTATCACGGTAGTTATCTTTTTTAATTTCGATCGGGACTTGGAAGGCGTTGTAGGAAACGACGATATCCGCTCGCTTGTCTTCAACGAAATAAGTTTCCCTTTGGGCGATAACGTGCTGTGGGAGCAATGCTTGCAGATCGGTCAATAGCATATTTCGGCAGGCATTCTCCGGTTTCGGCTGGTTGAGCATCTTGTTGCTGTCGTCGTAGCTCCAGAATTTCTCATACTCATTGTTGCCGCCGTCGTGGATGCGTGAGGCAAGGATTTCGAGATTTTCCTGGGTGAGCGCCGCCAAATCGGCGACCGTCGCGGGGCCTTCGTTTTTGAGTGTGCGCAGGAGATCGGCGATCTCAGGATGGCGGAATTGATCTTCTCGCATCAGGGTGGTTTGTTCATGCACTGCGGCGCGCAGAGCATCACGCCAAGCGGAAAGCGCAGGGCGTGAGGCGAGGGCGGTCAGGGCGCTTGCGGCTTCGCCAGTAGGAATGCCGCCCAATTGGGCGATCACGCTACGTACCAAGTCGGCCATGTTCATGGCAGGCGAAATCCAGCCGGCGCCTTCGAGCTTATATGGTGCGCAACGAGGACCAAGGACTTCAATTAGCCACGCTAAAGTCAGTGCATCGGGCCGCTTATGAAATGGCCAGTTTTCACCATGGGTTGGGAGGAAACCTGCAACTTGCTCCGCACGCGTTTGGCTTATGCCGACATGGCTTTGAAGCTGGACGCGAAAACGTTCAGGGAATGCAATAAACCCTGCGGTAAGCCAGAGTGTTCGCTGCGGGTTATCCAGACTTTTACTGGTTAACCTTTGTTCGATCCGCGTTAACAGCTCATCCTCTTTGAGGTAGCGTAGCGCGGATTTAAGAAGGTATTCGAGATCATTCAACTGTTCCTTTCTTGCAAGAAGGGGAAAGGCTGAAAGGAGGAGGGGGGTAGCCAGAGGGGCAACTGTTTCGTACTCCTGATCGTGGGCCAAACCATAAAGGCCGAAGACTACAGTGGCCTTTTTTGAGCGCAGGGTCGGTGAAGCGTAAGCCACCAGCGCTTTTGAGACGAGTTCTGGCATTCCTACTTTGAGAATGGCGAACCATTCCGGATTTTTGTCTGAGTCGAGCGTGAAATGCATGGCGAGAAGCTTTTCGATCGCAACGTCGTCTAGCTCAAAAAGGTTCTCAGGGGCTTCCTCCATGCCAGCAAGGCAGGGATAACTCATTAAATGTCGGTGGCCTTGAATGGAAATTCGGACAATTTTTTCTACGCTCGGAAGGTCATCCCGAAAGGGGGCGTTACGAAGTCCGGTGAGGGCTGCATCAATTAGGTCTTTGTCCCCATCGAGAAAGTGGCTTAGCCGGTCGTGCGGCGTATCTCCGTGGGCGTTAACCGAAAGACCAAAGTAGGCCCCCGCTAGATCATCGAGTACTTTCGGCGGAGCTTTGCCTTCACACAAACTTGTTTGATGTCCCCGAAAAAAGCGCAGCCATTCGCGTTTGTTCGTCGCAGCTTGTTTTTCCCATTCTTGCCCCTCGCGCACGTAGTCCAGATGGTCTTCGGGGAGTGGGGAGTACAGCATTTCTTCAAACCAAGAACGGAACCGTGGATGGGCAACGACCCAGGTTTCCAACTTTTCCAGAGAAATACCTTCATTTCCGTAATTGCTCCAAGCAGTACGCATTGCTTCCTGAAATAAGCCTTTTGCAATTTGCTCGTTCTTAACCTCGGCAGCTTGCTGTAACAGCCATAGTCCTAAGTCAGCGGGTGGCGTGGCCCCATAAAAGCGTTGGTATAACTTGTAAACGAAATGGAGTGGGATGTTATCTTTTTGGGCTAACCTTTTAATGCCGTCGGCGATAACCGCCTTGTAGCGCTCCGGGCGAGTCGAGAACCAATCGGCGATTGTTTTGGATTCATCTCCTATCCGCATGAAGCGGTATTTATCCAAACCGATGCCCAACCAATCATATAGCCGGTTAGGGGAAATGTGTTCTCCTTGGCCGATCAGACCGTGAACGAGGAATTTTGCGAAGATGTTACGAAGACCCTTATGAGCCGCCAATTGATCGCGTAAAAGCTCGTTAGATGCTAACTGGTCGAGAATCTCGGGAAGATTCTCGTTCGGCGTGCGTTCGAGGAGCTTGTCTCTTAAAAATTTCCAGTAACTACCCGAACGATAAGTTCGTTTTGGAACATGCAAGTAATCGAGAATTTGCTTGGGCTGAAGATGAGTCGTATATAGCTGGTCTAGCAAGATGCCTAACAATTCGTCGTCGCTATCCTCTACCGCGTTCGAATGAATGTCTTCCAGCAATGAAAGAAAACGCGAACTGTTTTCATTGTTCGGCGGCGTGACATGACGCCAAGCTTGTAAAGCGGCTCTTTGGATTGCAGGCCATCGAGTAGCATCGCGGACAACAACCTCTAATGTGTTGGCCAAAGAAGGTAAAGGATTGCTGTGGCAGATGGCTTCAAGCACCAAATCTACCAGCACCTGTTGCGCGTCATCACGAGCCGGAGCAGTCAATATCTCCCGAAAATTTTCCACCATATCCGGTGCCGCTAGGGCGCCAAAAGGCGAAAGAGACCACTGCCCACTCAGCAGCCATGGATAAGACTGCGTCGCACGGTGAAGCGACTGAAGCAGATATTTCTTATCGCTCTGGGGCAAAGGATGCACGTCGCCGTAGAGAATCACAGCCACTGGATCGGCGTTGATAAGTTCCCGACGAGCATCGCCATCGACAAGCGACGCCAGCCAAGCCCACAACCCGCGTAACCCAGCTACAGGCTTGCCGTCTTGTCCCGAAAGAATCGATAGCAGTCGTCTCCAAGGGAATGATTTCCGCTTTATCTCATTAGCCAGATAACGCGCGGCGAGATACTCGGCCACGCTTCGGTGAGAGGCGGCGCGGCGGCCATCACCATCCGCGATAAACAGTTTTGATTTCAGCGCAGCTTCGAGCGGAAGCTCGCGAGGTGGCTCGATTTCCGTGAGGGCGGGATAGAAGTCGTTAGCCGTAGCGGGGCGTAGCGCCAAACCCGATTTGTCGGTTAATAGGAGCAGCGTGCTTATGAGTCCGCTGGCATTCAACAGCTTTTCCTCGGCGGGCGGTGGATTAATGACTTGGTGTATCTCGCTATGATCTATCGCAAGTTTTCGGCAAGCCAACTCAAAAGCTTCTTGTCGCGTTCGGAGCCGTTCTTTTCCATTCGACGTTGCCGTAAGCAGAATTTCAAGATTCTTCGGATTGGCGAGCAATTCACTAAGGCCGGTAGCCTCTGCTTGCGCGACAAAATTTCTTGCCGCCTCCGCTGAACCTAGCTGTTTTACGAGCAGCGTTTTTATGTCCTTTTCCGTTAACGGCACAAGACGCAATACGGTAAGGTCATGCGCAGGCGCCAGGGCTTGTAACGCCCCCCTATCAAGCGACCCAAGCCAATCCCCCTCTCGGCAAGACAATCGGAATTGCGGTCTGCCCAGACTCTCAAGCTGGTTGCTGATCATGTCGAGCGGCAATCTGCCACTTCCGGCCCCGGCGCGCATTTCATCCAAACCATCGATGAAAAGCGTTTTGCCTTTCCATTCGGATTTGGGCGCCCCGTAGAAAAATTCCCGAGCCTTTATGTAACTGCCTTCTTGAGCGATTGCTTCTTCTTCAAAACAGCGTGTTTTCCCTGCGCCCGGCTCCCCCAGCAACACATAAGCGCTACGAGACCGAAACTCGGATAGCGGCCGTGGACCGGCATCCTTTTTAGCGTCGTCGATGCAGTTGCGGGGAAGGAACTCCACGTTTATTCGATCCAATGTGTGATTGGGTATGAAAGAAATTCAGCGAGTCCAATTCCGCCTTCCCCTACCATCAATGTGCGGCAGCCGGGAAA
>DATLHW010000386.1:0-3802 GCA_035539675.1 Burkholderiales bacterium
GCCCATGGCGTCCGAATGATGCCCTTGAGGTGAAACACCGTCAAGGTATGAAATTGCTTCATCGAAAACGCCAGCTCGCGTAGGGCGCATTAACCAACGGTCAAGGCGCTGTATGTGAATGCCCCAATGTCCTCGATGTCCTCGATGTACGACAACAGAAAATAAAGCAAAGTTGGCAATGGCGAATGATGCTCGTTTTCTTGATTGAATTGCGGCGCATTGTCCGTTCGTTAATGCGCTTTACGAGAGGCGCTGGAGAGGTCGAAAGATCAGGTCTTTCTAAGTGCACCGCGTGATACGGCGCGCGATGTTTATTTGGTCTTCTCGGCCATTTCCGCTATTGGTCAGATAGCATCAAAGTTTCAGCAATGTTCGTTATATGAATTCCTATTGAATTGGAACTTTTGGCCAGAAGCCGAACGCTGACAGCGTTCCCAATTTTCTCTGGCGGGGGCCGTTTAAATACCAATGGGAGACGTCGGAGAATATCTGGGGGATGACAACTCTTCGGCCTTATGGAAAGCTTTGCATAAGGCCGAGGTGCGGTCTACGGAACGTTTTTGCCGATTGTCTAATCTGCTGGTGGAAGAAGACGTTTGTTTGTTGAAGGCGCGAATCTCGCCTATGCCTTCACAAAATCCCTTTACGAATCACAATTCGGCGCGATAGGTTCGCGAATTTATGGAACATCCAGGTTACGTTTCGCCAGATTTTCTCTTAGTTTTAAAGCATGGCTATTCCTGAAACCTTAATTGGGGCTTCGAAATATCTAAAGCGCTTCTAATTTGAAGCGCGGCATTGGATGGGGATTTATCTTGGCTCGCGCTTTCACGCTGCAATCGATTATTGAAGGTTGACGGCACATACGGCGGAAGGCGCTATCGCTTTTCCGCCCTTCTTCGTGACTTGTGGAGATACTCCTGCTTTCAAGGGCGAGGGTGACAGCGGAGCCAATTTGAACCATCACCCTCTCCCCAACCCCTCTCCCCTCAACGAGAGGGGCTTGACGGCGGAATTGTGTAGATACCAATGCTCAAAAGAGAGGGGACTCTCGTCAGCGTTGTGTGGATACTAATGCCTTGAAGGGAGGAGGCTATCGCGATACTTGGAAAGATCATGGGATCGCCGCATAGGTAAAACCTTGGTGAGTCGCCTCCCCCGACGACGAGGCTTATCTCACTGAACTAAGCAACGACAACTGCAGCCTTAACTAAAATCCGACCACGCAGTAAGATCGCAAACAGCTCCCACGCAACGGACATTTTTATCCGGAGCATGTCACTCTTACCGACTCCATACTTTCAAAGGGGCCAAATTTCTGGCTTACCTCGCCGATGCGCTGATTGGCCGCTACCTTCACGGCTGTGCCCGAGTAGTTCTCGTCCTCATATAAGGTCACTCTCGCCTTAGGTCCAGCGACGATGCTGTCGCCTAGGCTGCTGAATGGGTATGTCGAGAAACCTCGCATATTGGGTAAATCGCGCGGGCCGGCAACCAGCAGGCTATTGCCCTGGTAGTTACCGTTCTCAAAAACCTGCACCCAACATCCGTTCGTTGGAACCGGATCGGTGGCCACAACGGGAACAAGGACTACAACGGGTTGCGTGGGGCTCGTGGCGGCGCCTTGTGCGCCTTGGTCAGCTTGTCCCGAACCCTGTTGTGTTCCGGTAGATCCCCCGGTTTGTCCGCCTGTCCCCGCTGCTCCGGCTTTAGAACCACCGCCGCCAGCGCCTGTTTGGGCGCCGCCAGATTGCCCGCCTCCGGAACTACCCGTAGGCGCTCCCGCATTGTTAGTTGAGCCGCTTTGCGCGGTCAATTGCGTATTAGCGCCGGCATTGCTGTTGCTCAACGCAACATGCGAGGACAACATCAATGCAATGATTCCCGCAGCGATTGGGCACTGCTTCAGGATAATGTTTTTCATGGACCTACTCCTTTGCAAAACACATTGAGGTCGCTTACCGGCGTTATTACTCGATTGCTTCATGCTGGTAAGGTCGCGCCCCCAGTTTCTCGTTGCATGTAGCTTTCGCACCAAACAGCGTTTGAAAATCCACCGCGTGAGCACAGAGCGCCGAAACTTCAAACTCAGCGCGCTCGACACACTAACTCAAAGGCTCCTTAATATTTGCTTATGAGAGATTTCCAACCTCGCGCGAAACCGTGACCGGGCTGTCATATTCCTGATCGGGTATCTGATTCAGCGCGTTCAACACATTGTCGTCGGCGCCTTCTTTTTTCGCCGTATCGAGAATCTTTTGCTTGGTTACGGGGTAATCCAACCCGTGTAGAAATTTCTGAATCTGCACGGGGTTCGGTATCTGTCCTTTACCGGAGACCTGTTCTTGCCTAGCCATGATGAGTTTCCTCATGTTCGTTCCCGCGACCCGAATCGGCGTCGATCGAAAGCCGCTAGTCGGGAGAGTGAAAAGATCGAATGCAATAGTACCGATGCATAAGATGTGCCCGATTCGGAACAAAGACTAGTCGCCGTTTCTAGGTTAAAAGGCGGGACTTGCCCGACCCGCCGGCCGTGCTGTACTGTAAGCGCCTTTTTCGCATAACGAACAAGAAGCTGCATCTTCCGGGGCCGCCATCTTATGAAATCAGAACAAACGCAACTCCTCGATCGCCCTCCCCGCACTTTCGAACTCTTCACTCCGCTCGCCCCCGGCGTGCTGTTGTTCCATCGCGCCCTTGTCACGGAGGCGTTGTCGCAACTGAGCGAGTTCACGCTCGACATGCTGTCCCCGAACGAGGATATCGATCCCGACGAGATGCTCGGTCAGCGCGTGTCGATCCGCGTCGAGCTGCCGGGCCAGCAAGAGCGGCGTTTCACCGGCTACGTCACGAGCTTCGCGCATGTGGGCATGCTGGGCCGTTACCATCACTACCAAGCCGATGTGCGTCCGTGGTTCTGGTTTCTCACGCGCACGATGGATTGCCGCATTTTTCAGAACCAGACGGTCCCCGAGATCATCAAAGCGGTGTTCGGCGAACATGCGCTCGCCGACTTCAAGCTGGAGCTGGCCGGCGCTTATCGAAAGCGCGGCTATTGCGTGCAATACCGGGAAAGCGATTTCGACTTTCTGTCGCGGCTGATGGAGGAGGAAGGCATCTATTATTATTTCCGCCATGGCGAGCGCAACAACACGCTGGTGTTGGTGGATAGCATGAGCGCGCATTCGCCGTTTCCGGGCTATGAGCAACTGCCGTTCGTTCCGCAAGGCCGTCTGGTGCGGCCAGAGCATGAATACGTCCATGCGTGGGAATTCAAGCGAGCGGTCAAATCCGGCAAGGTGGCGTTGAGCGATTACGACTTCCAGCGGCCCAGCGTCGATCTGCAAGTGGCCTCGGCGATGCAACGCAAACACGAACAGTGCGAGAGCGAGATCTTCGATTATCCGGGGACGTATTACGCCGGAGCCGATGGCGCGCACTACGCAAAGACCCGCGTCGAGGCGTTGAATGTCGGCCACTCGCAGGTCACCGGCAAAACGAACGCGCGCGGCGCCGCTGTGGGGCATGTATTCACGTTGTTGAATCATCCGCGAGGCGATCAGAACCGTCAGCATCTGATCCTCGCCGCCACGCATCAGATGAAAAACGCCGAATACGAGACGACGGATTCGACCGAGACCGCCGGCGCAGAGTATCAGTGCGCGTTCACGGCGCAGGACAGCAAGGAGCCGTTCCGCCCCGCCCGCGTCACGCGGAAGCCGTTCGTCCAAGGACCGCAAACCGCCGTGGTGACCGGCCCGGACGGCGATGAAATTCACACCGATCAGTTCGGCCGCGTGAA
>DATLHW010000387.1:0-6902 GCA_035539675.1 Burkholderiales bacterium
TGTTTTCGGGATCAAGTGCTAGAGGCTTGTCCTGGAAATATGGGGGCTGACGCCACCGAGGGGAAGGTGGGTAGCTCGTTGGAGACGGTTCGCAATATGGTGGCTTCGGGTCTTGGCGTCAGCGTATTGCCTTCTAGCGCAGTTAGTCAGCCGTACCAAAGCAAATCACTCAAGGTATTGGATTTTACCGAGCCCGTCCCTTCTCGTCGGATTGCATTGGCGGCGCGGGAGACGTTTTCGCGGCCGGAGGCGTTGGACGTATTGCTTAAGGCGATGCGGAGTCTTAATGCGCCTTGGTGTCGTTTTCTTGCAGTGGATAGTTAATTGAAGACCATCTTCTGATCGAGGCGCGGGGCGCGCAGATGGCGCATCGGCGTGGCGCCGAGAAGAGGCTATAATGCCGCCGGCTAGGAATTGTGAACGCTGTCCGGCGCGTTTGGTTGTTCACAACCCATTACGCTACGAAATTTCCCGCGCTTCATTTCAAGGGACCTCTGATTAAGTGTCGGCGCCGCTCGCGACACTTAATCAGAGGCTCCTCAAATAATAGGTTTTGTTTGTCTTATTAGCGATGTCACGACATCGCTTCCCTCCTTTTATGTCATGTGTTGAGTAGATCATGTCGGATATTCTGAATTCCCCGCAAATGGAAGCGGTCCGCTATGTGGATGGACCACTTCTTGTCTTGGCCGGCGCCGGCAGCGGCAAGACGCGTGTTATCACGCATAAGATCGCTCATCTCGTTTCCGAGTGCGGATTTAAAGCAAGTGAAGTCGCCGCTATTACTTTCACCAACAAGGCGTCGCGGGAGATGCAGGAGCGTATCTCCGGCATGGCGCAGGGGCAGTTGATGAAGGGCGTGACTATTTCCACCTTTCATGCCTTGGGCATGAAAATTCTTCGCGCCGAAGCGCAGCATCTTGGACTCAAGTCACGCTTTTCGATTCTGGATGCGGATGACGCCTACGCGATTCTTGCGGAGCTAACCGGCTCTGTCGACAAGAAAACCATTCGCGGCGTTCAGTGGAAGATCTCATCGTGGAAGAACGCCTTGGTGTCACCCGATGAAGCGGAGACGCTTGCCGCGAACGAAGAGGAAGTGACGGCGGCGCGGGCCTATCGAAATTACGACCTCACGTTACGCGCTTATCAGGCGACGGACTTCGACGACCTTATTTTGTTGCCAGTGCGTCTCTTCTCCGAGAATTTTGAAGTACTGCAACGCTGGCAAAGCAAGCTACGTTATTTCCTTGTCGATGAGTACCAGGATACTAATGGCGCGCAATACCGACTGCTTCGTTTGATGTGCGGCGATACGGGGCGCTTTACCGCCGTGGGTGATGATGATCAAGCGATCTATGCATGGCGGGGCGCCAATGTGGAGAATTTGCGCACGTTGCAGACCGATTATCCGAGGTTGAAAGTCATCAAGCTGGAGCAGAATTACCGCTCGACGGTGCGCATTTTGAAGGCAGCCAATGCGCTAATTGCGAATAACCCCAAACTGTTTGAAAAGCGCTTGTGGTCCGATCTTGGGTTTGGGGATGCGATCCAAGTGACCGCCATGAAGAATGAGGAGCATGAGGCCGAGAGCGTTGTCATGCGATTGGGAGGGCATAAGTTTCAGAATCGCACGAAGTTTTCCGATTACGCCATTCTGTATCGAGGCAATCATCAGGCTCGCGTATTCGAACAGTATTTGCGCAACGAACGTATTCCCTATCGGCTTTCCGGCGGACAGTCGTTTTTCGACAAGGCGGAGATCAAGGATTTAGTGGCGTACCTGCGTCTTATTGTTAACGCCGACGATGATCCCGCTTTTATTCGCGCAGTCACCACACCCCGTCGCGGCATCGGCGCCCAAACGCTCGAAACACTGGGTTCGTATGCTGGCGAGCGAAACGTCAGCATGTTCACGGCGGTATTCGAAACGCCCATGGTTTCCCGGTTGAAGCCGCAGCCGCTTGCCGCCCTCACCACTTTTTGCAATTTCGTGAATCGTATCGCTGATAGAGCCGAACGTGAGCCGGCTGGTGTAGTTCTCGCTGATTTGCTTGCCGCCATCGACTACCAGCTTTTCCTTTTCGATACGTTGGAAACCAGGGATGCGGAGGGCCGGTGGGACAATGTGCAGAAGTTTGTCGCCTGGCTTTCGGGAAAGGGCGAAACGGATGGCAAGAGTTTGCTGGAGTTGACGCAAACCGTAGCATTGATGAATTTGCTCGAAGGACGCGAGGAAGAAATGGACGCGGTGCAACTCACCACTATCCATGCCGCCAAGGGATTGGAGTTTCCCTATGTGTTTTTGGTGGGCGCCGAAGAGGGCATCCTTCCACACCAGGAATCCGTCGACGGCGACAAGACGGATGAAGAACGCCGGCTAATGTATGTGGCGATTACTCGCGCCAGGAATCAGTTGTTTGTAAGCCATTGCTTGAAACGTCGGCGCGGTCAGGAGTGGCGTCCTTGCGAACCAAGTCGATTTATTAATGAGATGGGAGCCGACGATTTGCACTTCAGCGGCGAGAAGCGCGACGCCGCAGGAAGTCGGGCGGAAGGTTCCGCCAATTTGGCGGCGCTCAAGGCGCTTTTAAATAAACCACAGAATACCGCCGAATAATAAAGGGATTTAGGTCATGCGTTTCTGGTATCCCAAATCTTTCTTCATGCTGCTTGTCATTGGTTTCGCCATGGTTGCGGGGCCGCTGATCATCGCTTTACTTAATAACGCCGTCGCGGTGGACAGTTTAGCGGAACAAAGTCGCAAAGCTGTGTACCAAGCAGTGCAGGCGACGCAGACTTCGCGGGCTTTGGCTGACCAAATCACGGGGATGGAGCGAGCGGGCAGACAATATTTGGTGGTGACTGATCGCGCCTTGCTGGAAACCTACGAGGCGAGTCATCAACGATTTAAAGAGACCGCCGCAGAATTCGCGCGGTTTCCGCTCTCCCGCGATCAACGGGCTCGACTCGACGCCATCATCGCGAAGGAGGACGAGTTGTATGGACAATTGGCGCGGCATGCGGATTCCCCCGTAAATCCGGAAGAGGTCGCGGAAGATTTCGCTGCTTTGTTTAGCCTGGCGCAATCCTTGATCATGCTAAGCAATCAATTGATCGACCGCGAAGTAGACGCATTGCGGCAGTTAGCCACTCAAGCGCAGGGCATCGTCGGTCTTCAGTTGCTCGCCTTGTTGCCGGTAGCGCTTTTTATTGGGATTGGATTCACGATTCTGATTACTCGGCCGATCAGGCAAATCGAGAGTGGCATCCGGTCGATAGGTTCGGGACTGCTTGACGCTGATATCGTCGTGAATGGTCCGCAGGATTTGGAGAATGTAGGGCGGCAACTCAATTGGCTTCGACAACGACTTCAGGAATTGGAAGAGCAGAAGGCGCGTTTTCTGCGTCATGTTTCTCACGAACTCAAGACGCCGCTCACTGCGTTGAGAGAGGGGTCTGACTTGCTTGCCGAGGAGGCGACGGGACGACTGACCGAGGGGCAACGAGAGATCGTGCGCATCATGCAGGACAACAGCATCAAGTTGCGCAAAATGATTGAGGATTTATTAAATTACAGCGCGTCGAATCATCGGGAGAGCCTCTTGGAGGTGAAACCGGTTAGAATGAAAGAGGTGATTTCCAAGGTGACGGCGGATCATAAGTTGCCGCTTATCGCGAAAGAGATCGAATTAACCGTCGCCTGTGACGATGTAACCGTAAGAGGCGACGAAGAAAAGCTTCGGATCGTTGTTGATAATCTGCTTTCCAATGCGGTGAAGTTCACGCCGCGCGGCGGTTGGATAAAACTTCGCCTGAACGAGACAAAAAATTCCGGAGAACTGCATGTGGTCGATTCCGGACCCGGTATTGCGCAAGTTGAGCGACAACGGGTATTCGATGCGTTTTTCCAGGGCAGCGCGGAGTCATCGGGACCGGTTCGCGGCACCGGGCTTGGTTTGTCGATTGTGAGAGAGCTGGTTACTGCGCATGGAGGCATGGTGACAATTGCCGATGGCGAGAGCACTGGGGCGCATTTTGTTGTGGCGCTGCCTTTAATGCTCGATAAGGCGCATTAAGGCCGCTGAAAAGCGCCGAGTCGCTACGGTTTCAAAAGAAGTCTATTTCGGAGAATTCATGCCCTGCAGGGGCATGAGGAATGCGGCAACTCATAACATATAAAAGGCGCGGGGATAAATCTTGGAGGCGGTTTGATTTCATGCCGCTTGTTTCGATTTAATTGAAACGCCTTAAAGAAAGAAAAGGCTGACTTGCAATGCAATTGCTTTTCTTGGCGATTATTGCTGTATTCATGAGCGCGGCAGGCTGTGCTTTGGATGGGAAGGTAATAAAAGAATCCTCGGTTAATGAGCCGTCAAGGCCGGAATTTCCCATCGCGGCCAACGATGCGGAAACGCTGGTGCAGTACGGCGCTCACTTGCGGCGCTTGAGCGCTAGCGAGCTTAACCGCGAGCATGAGGCGGTTAAGCAGAGCGTGGCGAAGTCGAAGTCTGATTTAACCCGAGCTCAATTAGCAATGATTTACGCGTTACCAGGTCTTCCTCTACGCGATGATGCGAAGGCTGTGACCATGCTGGAGAGTCTCGGCAAGGACGCGCAGTCGTCTGGCATCCGTAACTTCGCGCTCTTGCTGCTGTCCATGGTCTCTGACAATCGACGTCTGGATGAAGGGGCACAAGCGCTTGCTGCTAAACTTAAAGATGAGCAAACGAAGTCGGCTGAGTTGCTGCAGAAGCTTGAGGCGTTGAAATCCATCGAGAAAAGTCTTTCTGAACGCGACCGTGGTAAGCCTCCTCTAACAAATAGTAAATAACCAGGTTTTAAATGTCCCATACGCAAGCAAAAATTTTACTGGTGGACGACGATCCAGATCTCCTCCGGCTCCTAGCAATTCGTCTTAAATCCAGCGGGTACAACGTCATTACAGCGGAAAGCGGCGAACGCGCTCTTGCCGCGATCGCAGTTGAGTTACCGCAGATGGTGATTTCCGATCTCCGTATGGCTGGCATGGATGGAATGGCCTTATTCGACACCATCCATAAAGAACACCCGGCAATGCCGCTGATTATCCTGACGGCGCATGGCACGATTCCCGAAGCTGTCGCTGCTACACGGCGAGGGGTGTTTGGTTATCTCACCAAACCGTACGAAAGCGCGGTCTTGCTGGAGCAGGTCGAGGCGGCGTTGCGGTTATCCGGCAATCAATTGACGTCCAGGGATAACGGCGAATGGCGGTCTGAAATTATTACTCGCAGCAGGGTAATGGAGGATTCGCTGAATCAAGCGAAGTTGGTTGCCGCCGGCGACGCCAGTGTGTTTATTTCCGGAGAGAGCGGTAGCGGCAAGGAACTGCTCGCACGGGCCATTCACAAAGCGAGCCCACGGCGCGATTCTCCATTCGTCGCCGTGAATTGCGGCGCGATTCCCGAGCAGCTCCTTGAATCCGAGTTGTTTGGTCACATTAAGGGGTCTTTTACCGGGGCGACCAAGGACTACAAGGGGTTATTCCAGGCTGCTGATAAGGGTACTCTGCTTCTGGACGAAATCGGCGATATGCCGCTGTCGTTGCAGGTCAAGCTACTGCGCGTGTTGGAAGACCGGCAAGTGCGTCCTGTGGGATCCACGCAATCCGTATCGGTCGATGTTCGCATAATTTCGGCCACGCATCGGGATCTGGAAACCGCCAAGGAAACCGGAACCTTCCGAGGCGATTTGTTTTATCGACTCAATGTGGTTTCGCTTAAGCTTCCCTCGCTTTCAGAGCGACGCGAAGATATACCTTTGCTCGCATCTCACTTCCTCCAAAAGGTGGGGAAAAAATACGCGAAGCCGGTTAACGCCTATGCACCAGAGGCGTTGGAGCTTTTGGTGGCGGCGCCTTGGCCCGGTAATGTCCGGCAGCTCTACAACGTGGTCGAGCAAACGGTGGCGCTTACAACAACGCCTGTGATTCCGGCTACTTTGGTGCAGAACGCCATTCAGCGGGAGCAGCGTGAGTTCGATTCCTTTGACGAGGCGCGTCGTCGTTTTGAGCGCGACTACTTGTCGCAATTGCTTAAGATCACGGAAGGTAATGTGACGCAGGCGGCCAAGCTTGCGAAACGTAATCGCACTGAGTTTTACAAGCTGTTACAACGACATCAATTGGAGCCTGCGCGGTTCAAGTCCACCGCTTAATAAGCGCAGTCATTTTTGATGGCTATGTGTGCGGAAATTGTTGAAACGATCCTCGGTAAATGTGTAAGGTGGAACGAAGGAGCCGTGGGACGCATTCCACCAGTTTAGGCCGCGAAGCGAACCAAATTCCAAACGGGTTTCGTTGCGCTTCGCGCGCTGTCACTGGTGGAATGCGTCGCACGGCTCCTTCAATTCCACCCTACGATGTTTTCATGTCGGCTTGGCGCACGGGAGCTGCAGTTCAACGCGCACTCTGCTCGTCTCGTGTTTGCCCTTTGGTGAGGCGTGAAAGAGTGAAAAAGCTCATGCATACAATGCCTTTCCATAGGCATTAAGCGGTCACTCGCCATTTCTAGATTTATATAAGTCCTGCTTGTAACCCGACGCCATCCGCCCTTGGTTGATATAAGCGCGCGGATGGATCTCAGCGCTCACTTCAATTCCCCGACAGTATCTTTACGCGTTCTCGTGTAGGAGGCCAATCTGGGGCTCCGATGCTCACATAGTCATTTGTGCGCTCGCCCTTTGGCTCCCGTAAATACACTCGAAAACCTCTGTAGGCAAATCGCCGTTGTTTGCTTTCTCAGTCGCCCGTCAGCGACAGAAAAATCTCAACTTCGTCATAACCTTATCTTTTGGCATCAAGCCTGTTGTCGGTATTCGGCGACAAGTGTTTGATGGATTTGCTTCTGCCGATTCTCTTG
>DATLHW010000388.1:0-5268 GCA_035539675.1 Burkholderiales bacterium
CCCAAGTACAGATTCTGGTCCTGGATGAGGCGGACCGGATGCTCGATATGGGCTTTATTCGGGATATTCGACGTATTATCGAATTGCTGCCGAAGCAAAGGCAAAATTTATTGTTCTCCGCGACGTTCTCAGACGACATCAAAAAACTGTCCGATGGCCTGTTGAAAGACCCCGCGCTGATCGAGGTCGCTCGCCGTAACGCGGCTACCGAAATGGTGACCCAGCTGGTCTATCTGGTGGAACAGGAGAAAAAGCGCGCGCTATTGATACACCTGATCAAAAGCCAAAACCTATCCCAGGTGCTCGTTTTTTGCCGCACAAAGCATGGTGCGGATCGCCTGGCGAGCTCTCTCAGCCGCGATGGCATAAACGCCACCGCTATCCATAGCGACAAGACGCAGGGAGCCCGTGAAGAGGCGCTTGCCGATTTCAAGAATGATAAAGTCCGCGTGCTGGTAGCGACCGATATTGCGGCCCGAGGACTCGACATCGAAGAATTGCCTCATGTGGTGAACTTCGAAATCCCTCACGGACCGGAAGATTATGTGCATCGCATCGGCCGCACTGGCCGCGCCGGCGCCAGCGGCGAAGCCATCACATTCGTTGCGCCCGATGAAGTAAAACAGCTCAAAGAGATCGAAAAGCTATTAAAGCGGCCCATCGAGCGCGCCACCCTACCTGAACTTGAAGATACCGGCTCGACAGGCGGAAGCAGCGACTCTCGAAGAGCGCCCCGTCCGGCGCCGCGTCCTGAATCGAGAGAGCGCACAGAACCCAGCCACGCTCAACGTTCAACCCACGCACGCCCGCCGAAGGCGCCGGTTGATCCGATCTTTTCCCAGCCTTATGTGCCTATGGAAACAACTGGCGATGACAATATGCGACCGCAAGCGGAATCGTCATTGACCGCCAAACGCAAATCTACCCGGCAAGTCCCAGTGCTATTGGGTGGCCGCAAGCAGTCCGATTAGCAATCCCTTTCCTCCGATATAAACCGCCGAATTGCGACGGCGGCCTCAACAGGCGCCGTCTGCAATAGGAAGTGCGGCGCCTCCAGTTCAACAATGCGAGCCCGCATTGCAAGTCGGACGATAAGCGCCGATGCTGAACGTTTCACCACCCGGTCTTCCGAAGCCCTCAAATAAAGAATTGGCAAATTGATTTGCTTGAGCTTAGAAGACACGTCCACTTCCAGCACCGCGCGAGCGCGAACTCGCAAGACCTTACTAGATACACTTTCAAGCGCTTGGTGTAAGGACTTCCGCAACGACGGCGTAGAAAAACGACCCGCCAGAAAGTAGCTCAACCAACTCACAGGAACATGCTTTATCGGCAATAGCCCCACCAGCTGACGGATGCTTGAGAAAAATGGCGCTGGATTGCGTGCGAATGAGCAACAAAGCACAAGCGCAATCAAACCTTCGGGAGCTGTCGCGGCGATCGAAATCGCGATAGGCCCGGAGAACGATTCGGCGACGAGCACAAAAGGCCGGTCCGTCGGCAAGTAGGGACGGACAAATTGCTCAAGCGCCTGATAGCCCGCAGGTTGTTCGGCGGGATAACGCACGACGAAAACTTCGGCGTCAGCGCCAAGCGCTCGAACAAAATCGGAAAACAACGTTCCCGTCCCATCCATGCCTGGGAGCAAAACCAGAGCCACCATCGTTGGTTAGTTCTCAACTGTTAGACAACTCACGGCATAGAGCATCGACGCGCACACAACGGTGGGCGTCGATGTCCTTTACTTACGCCTGAATAGAAATCGAATTTGCAGAGCCCTTACACCACCCCATTCGCCTTAAACCAAGCCACCAACCGCTTCCAACCATCCTCCGCCTGCTCCTTCCGATATGACGGCCGATAATCCGCATGGAACGCATGAGGCGTATCCGGATAAACAATAATCTCAGCTTTCTTACCGGCTTTCTTCAACGCCTCCCGCATTTGCTCCACCGTATCGACGGGAATGCCGGTATCCGCGCCGCCATAAAGCCCCAGCACTGGCGCCTTCAAATCGCCCACGATATCGATGGGGTTCTTGGGTGTTATGGGACTCGATTGACCGACCAAGCGCCCATACCATGCCGCAGCAGCCTTCACGCCGGGGTTGTGCGCTGCGTACAGCCATGTGATGCGCCCACCCCAACAAAAACCTGTAATGCCTAACCGCTTAGTGTCGCCTTTGCCCGACGCTTTCACCCATTGCACGACTGCGTCGAGATCCGCCATCACCTGTTGATCCGGGACCTTCGACACCACCTGGCTGAGGATTTGATTGACGTCGGAAAGCTTGCTTACGTCACCTTGCCGCGAATACAACTCAGGAGCAATCGCCAGGTAACCCAACTTGGCGAAACGCCGGCAGACGTCCTTGATGTATTCGTGCACGCCGAAAATTTCTTGAATGACCAGAACAACAGGAAACGGCCCACCTGACGCAGGCATGGCGCGATAAGCTGGAATCTCACCGTCCTTCACGGGAATTTTAATTTCCCCACCCGTCAGTCCGCTGACATCCGTGGTGATGGTCTGCGCGGAAACCGGCTGAACAGCCAGAGCGAAACCACCGGCCAACACCGTCGTTACAAAGTTTCGGCGTGAAAACTCGGAAATCATCGTCAGCAACTCCTTATTTCTAAAAAACGCATTTAAATCGCTTGGAACCAAGCGACACTAAATCGCATCTAACCACTCTCCCTTTTTGGCGCCTCCAAAACGCGCCCACCCTAAAAAGCCCGAAGCCGCAAGGTAGATTTCTTCACAACCTCTTAGTAGACTGCGCCCATGAAACGAACTTTCCTCATCATGACCGTGATTGCTCTACTGACGACTCATGCACAGGCGGAAGAATCAGTTTCGCCCGAAAAGCCAACGCGTGAGAGCGCCTTTCAAACGGCACGCGCCGCCGCATCCGAACTCATCCTTAACGCCATGTCTCTGCTCGGCGTGAACTATAAGTATGGCGGCGATTCCCCGGAAACCGGCTTCGATTGCAGCGGCTTTGTCACCCATGTATTCAAGGAGTCGGCGGACATCACACTGCCTCGTAGCGCGCATGAAATGAGTTTAGTCGGACAACGCGTTTCCACCAAGGAGTTGCAACCCGGCGATTTGGTTTTTTACAACACCTTGAGGCGCGCCTTTTCCCATGTCGGTATTTATATCGGCGATGACAAGTTCATCCATTCTCCTAGCGGTGGGCGCACAGTTGAAATCGTCGATATGAACGAAAAATATTGGCTGAAGCGCTACCAGGGCGCGCGCCGTATCACGCAGTTGGATCAGGATACGGGCTCCGGCTTTTCCTTTGCCGCGCCTGCGAGTAAGCCAGATGCCGAACTATTGTCCATTCTTCATTAATTCATCGTTCGAGCCATAGAGCCCACAACAATGGCTGACATGCTGGTCAAGTTGTACGCTCTTCCCGAACTCGCGCCCTCACTCGCGCGCCTCGCCACGCAACGCGTCCACATACGACAGGCTCATCCATCGGAGAAAAAAATCATCGCAGGATGGGCGCGTCAGCGCTTCTCCGAAACCATCGCAACCGAATGCGAAGTCGCCATCGACCAAAGACCCATCACCTGCTATATCGCCGTGGAAAGGCAGCCTGCAAAAACCGCCTCCCCAAATCCATACGACATGCCGCCCGAAAAATTGCTCGGCTTCGCCTGCTATGACGTAACAAGCAAAGGCATGTTCGGTCCCGAATGCGTTTGCGAAAAGCACAGAGGAAAAGGAATAGGAACCGGCCTGTTGTTATCCGCCCTTCACGCCATGCGAGCCGAACGATATGCCTATGCGGTCATAGGCTGCGCCGGCCCCACCGAATTTTATGAGAAGACCGTTGGCGCAACGCTAATAGAAGGATCGGAGCCCGGCATTTATCGGGGTCCGCTGATTGCTGATTCCCGCTTTCATTTCTCGCTACCAATCAAATAAAACGGCGCCCAAAAAAACGGATGCGGAAAACGTTTCTTCGCCTCCAGTTGCGCAGCGCGTAAGGCGTCCCGTTTATTTTCGCGAGCCAGATGTAAATAGAAACGCTCCATCAGATACGAAGTCGCCGTATCCTCCACGTTCCACAACGAAGCGACAATACTGCTGGCGCCGGCAAACAGCACGCCTCGCGTCAAACCCACCACATCATCACCGCTCGCCACCTTGCCCAGCCCCGTTTCACAGGCGGAAAGCGTTACGAGATCTGCATTCAACTTAAGGCCGTACAACTCGGCGACCGTCAACCGACCATCGTTCTTATCGTCCTTGGCCAACAACAGCGCGGAAGCCAGCGGCGTTTCAGGATCGAACTCCCCATGCGACGCCACGTGCACGATGGAATAACGAGCCGCCGCTTCGATGAAAGCCGTTTCGGTCGCCTGCGCGCGAATGAGCAATTTAGAATTCGGCGCCTTGCTCGCAACGGTATTCGCCTCCACTTGCGCGCTGGGCAAGTCATACTGTTTATCGCCAAGATCCGGGTTGCCCAACACCAGCATGGGAGCGCCCGGCGGCGCACGGCGCGTTCGGATGTACTGAAGAACGCTTGCGCTCGGCAAGGTGCGAATGCCATAGCGATCGATCAAATAACCATTGCCGTCATGAAGCGCCGCGAACGATGTAATGCAGCGGTCCATGCGGCACGATCAGCAAATTCTTGGTTTTGATGTCACTCGCGAAGGGTCTGATCAATCGATCATAAAGCCCCTTCAATAACGTTATCGATTGCGGATCCCGCTTCTCCATCGCCCGTCGCATCCGTTTTGCATCCTCCTCCAACCCGCTTACGGTGAGCGGAACGCTCTTCAGCGAATGACGGGTGACGACAAAGGCGTAACTATCTTCGCCGCGTACGTAGTATTGAATGAGCGTTTCATCCTCGCCCAATAACTGCTCGATTCGGTCCAACTGAACATGATCGACCGTCACCAGCGAAGCCATCTCCGGCGCCGCCTTCTGTAACCGCTCCGCCGCGCGCACCACCCGACTGCGGGATTCGCCACTCGTCGCGCCGCCAATGGGCGATTGCACCTTCGCGTCCGCTTCCGCCTGTAGGAAAGACGATAGCGCCGCGCTCGCATCCCCAGTCGGCTTGATGAATTCGGGTGCGGTGAGCTTGGCCGCTAACATATCGATCAACGCCCTCGATTTCGAACGCTCGACATACTCAAGCGCCCGCCCCGGCTTCCCAGACTTCTGTAGTAAACGAATAATTCGTTGATACACATCCTGCCGATTGCCGATAAAGCCGATCTTGTTCGCTTCGGT
>DATLHW010000389.1:0-4177 GCA_035539675.1 Burkholderiales bacterium
TCATGTGCGAAATCGCGAGAGCTCCGTGTATCCGGCAGCAACGCGGAAATATCGTTGTTCGAGAATCCGGCAATGCGAAGGTCCTCAACGATTCTCTCCGCCTGCTCTCTACTTAAGGCAATACAGTAAACAGCGCGTTTCATATTGGTCTCCTGATTTTTTAGTGGTCTGCTTTCTAAAAATAACGGAGCTAAAAAAGATTCGATTCATCTTCATTAGTTTAGAAAGCGGCCCACCACTATGTCGGCCACCAAGCATTGTTCATTTCCTGTCCATCTTTTTTGAACATGCGACAACGGCCCCGAAATGCTTAATGAGCCACCGAGACTCATTGCTAATGTCTTACGCCACCCACTTTGTTAAAACATTAGCTTCGCGGAGGGATGTATCTACGATTAAAGCCTCGGCGGCACTTAAGCTTCAGCAAGTCGCGTGCCCAAAATATTTTCATTTCTTTACAGCAAGTTGCAAATCGCAGAGTAAGAGAGCCGGCAGAAGTTGCCTAGAGATTTTGAAAAATGTGCAGAGGTGTTTAGAGAATGGCGGCGATGCGGGAAAAGTAAGTTGTATTCGCGGGCCGGTGATTAACTCCTCTTGACCTCTCCCTACTCGTGAAGGGAGAGGTCAAGAGGAAAACGCAATTCACCCGCTTGTTAAACCCTACGAAGAATTAGCGCTGCGGCTCGGCAACATAAATCTCCACCCGGCGGTTTTTCGCACGGCCTGAGGTTGTGGCGTTATCTGCGATGGGTTCGTGGCTGCCTCGGCCATCGATTGAAAAACGACTGGACGCCACGCCTCGAGCGACCAAATAGTCGCGGGCGCTGTCAGCGCGCTGCAGGGACAACGGCTCATTGATCTTGTCGCTGCCGGTGCTGTCCGTATGGCCAACAATAGTGACTACCGTGGCCTGATGATCGCGCAAGCTGCCAGCGAATCGATCAAGCAATGGTGCGAAATTCGACTTGATGTCAGCGCGATTGGTATCGAATGAAATATCCGAGGGGATATCCAGCTTCAAACGGTTATCGTCGGTCTGCGATACCTGCACGCCAGTGCCTTGCGTGGCTTGCTCCATCTGCTGCTTTTGCTCCTGCATTTTTTTGGACCAAAGATAACCAATGCCAGCGCCAGCCGCCGCGCCGACAGCAGCTCCAGTTCCGGTGCTTTTGGCTTTATCGCCACCGGCGGTCGCCCGACCGATGATGGCGCCCGCGACGGCGCCAATACCAGCGCCAGCGCCTGCGCCTTTCTGCGTTTCACTCATGTTGGCGCAACCGTTCGCGACTAGGGTGGCGGCCAGCGCCAGGACAGTTAGTTTTGCATTCATGATTGCCTCCTTGGAAATTTGCGGGTTTATATATTTGGGAATGCGCAAACGCGCTATTCCGTAGACCACACGAACCTCCTCAAGTTTCAGAGGCTACGTGGCGGAGTCGAACTGTCGTGAATCGGAGACAGCATTAATGGGGCAAGGCATTAACTTAAATGCGTCCGAGATCTTACTACAGGAGCAAGACCGCCATGACGACGTTGACGTAAGCGCCAACGCAAAGAGCCAAACACGGAGCCCGCATGTATCGGGCAAAATAGCGGCTTACTAAAACTCCTTCTGTTTCGCGAAAAGCTCCATGAAACCGTCCGCATCCCTGCCCTGGGCGCCGCATGTCTTTGAACAGTCCCCAATTTTCATGCCGCTCCTGCCGGCGGCGCAACGCATTCGCCAATCGGACAATTGGCCCACGCGTGAGCAACTCGCGACATTACTTGCCGAGTCCGCCATCGTTTCCGGCGGGGATAAACCCGTTCGTCCAGCCGCGCCCTTGTCTTCGACAGACTCAATATCACTGGACTATGAAACTCGCTGTTACTTGACCGGCGAATTGGAAACGCGCGAGGAGAATTGGCACGACTTATTCAACGCGCTTGTATGGCTCACCTTTCCGCGCGCCAAAGCAAAAATCAATGCGCGACATTATCACGCGCTGCAAGGATCGTCCGACTCCAACAAACGCGGTCCTGAACGCGATGCTTTAACACTTTTTGACGAGTGCGGCGTAATCGTCGCCAGCGATGACGCTTCGCTGCTCGATTTATTACGAGGGTTTAGCTGGAAAGAACTCTTTTGGAGCCGGCGTCATGATTTGCTTACCCACATGCGGGTGTACTTGTTCGGCCATGGACTTTACGAACAAGCGTTGCAACCCTACATCGGTTTAACGGGCAAGGCTGTGTTGCTCTCCGTCGAATCGTCTTTTCTGGAACTGCCGCTCGAACGGCAACTTGCATCGCTCGACGATGAACTCGCCGCGCTTATCGCGAATGCTGAAAAATTCAAACGCACATCAGATCTGTCGCCATTACCGATTCTTGGCGTGCCGGGATGGATCGAGGGGAACGGAGAAGAGAGTTTTTACGACAACACGGCTTATTTTCGGCCTGGGCGTCGAAAGGGATGCATGGGGGATGTGACGTCTTCCGAAGATCGCGACTAGCTTTCACAGAACTCGTCAGCCCCGACTCACACGACCTTGCACGCCCAACGCAACTCTTCATCCGCAATACTATTCGGACGAATAGGCGTCATTTGAAGTTTGTCTTCGCTTTGATGAATTTCCTCGATACTTCTGCCGTCTTCAGCAATCTTCGTGGCGTATAAATGCGCCTGTGTTCGGTCCTTACAATGCATCATGCGATGAACACGCTTTTCCTTCACGCCTTTCCCGGTCGCTGCGTCATAAACTTCCGGCACGACGTAAACAATTCGCTCTCGAAACTTGACCACATCACCCTCGCGAACAAGACTTGCCTCGTCGACTGAAAAAAGGACATTCGTGGCCGAGGTGGGAAACGCGCGCCAACGCTCCACGGCGGATGTCGCCGCGCTGTAGGCAACGATCAAAAAACACAAAAGTATTCTTCCCGGCATCGAAGTTTGTCCTAGCGAACGGAATGTGGCTGTCATAAGGGCGTCACACCGCAATGCTTAAATTCCGCCATCCGAAGAACTACCTTTGACGGAGGAACATAATGAAAGACGTGAACACACTGACACAATACTTGACGCCCCGCCGCTCGTTCTCAGCCGCTTGGGAAAGCCCGTTGTGGGAAGATTTCCCCGACGTCGATGTCGATGACGAAGAGCCGCCATTTGATGCGGAACTGGACGATTTTGCGCGCGGCTCAAAATAATGGACTTCCTGCCGAACCGTAGCGAGCGACGCGAGGTTACTCGCGCCGCGCAGTAGGTTCGAAAAAAAGTCCACGCATCACTTCCTGCGAGGGTTGTTCTCCAAGAGGTAATCCACCCCTTTGCATCCATCGATAATCGCCCGCTCCAGATTCGAGCCTGCGTGGGTCGGCAGTGGATTCGGCGGTGTGTCGGCGAACTGCAATGCGTCGCTTATTCGGTAGTACTCCTCTCCCCGCCTTTCAATCGTCACCGTCCCGCCTTCCGCACATTCTACTTTTTGGAAATTACCCGCTGGTTTCGTGCTGGTGTAAACCCCGGTTCTTCGCGCCACGACTTGCTGGAGCGGGACGATGTTTTTTTGAAGGACGCACAAATAACGGTCGCCCAAGGCGCCCCCTCCCAGCGCTTCCTTGAAGCAGTAGTAAGGAATTTTCTTTCTCGGCGTGAGTCTTTTTATCAATAGTCCAATTTTTTTGTTCGAACCCGACGCGGTACAGCGGCCCGATTCGACTTTTTGGGTCATCAAAGAATTCAAAATCTGCCCTTGCCGGGCTTCAGCCATTTCGACGACATCCTCTTCCGAGGGGCAATAAACCGCGTTAACCGCCACATAGGTTTCTGCATGGGCGCTAGACAAGGGGAAAAGCAGTAAAGACATCAACGTCGCCCCAAAGTAGATGACATTTCTTTTCATTGGCTTTCCCTTCGATTAGGACGTTCTTCGTGTATGAGCCCGAAACGTGAGTGGCCTCATCATTATACAAATCTGAACAGGACACGGAAAAACTCTTGCGTGGCGACAGACAGCTACACGGTAAACACCGTCGATCCCGTTGTCTTCCTATTCTCAAGGTCCCGATGCGCCTGTACCGCCTCCTTCAGCGGATAGGTCTGATTGACGTTGATCGCCACCGCGCCGCTGCCCACCACCTCAAATAACTCCTTTGCGCTCGCCAATAGATCTTCCCGCTTCGCCGTATAGGT
>DATLHW010000390.1:0-10098 GCA_035539675.1 Burkholderiales bacterium
TTATTCTCATAACGTTGAAACACCAGATCCACCGAAGCTCCTTTGACAAACAAATTGTTTATCTCCACCCGGTCGAGAAACTTCGGTAGGCGAGGATGTCGGAACTGTATCTCCGCCTTATCGGGATTAAACGAAAGACCAAGACAAGCTTGAAGCAGGTAAAAAACCGTGGCGGCGGCCCAGGCCTGCGGAGAACAAGCGACGGGATACAACGTAGGGCCTTCGGAAGGACGTTTCTCAAAGCCGCAAAAAAGCTCCGGCAAGCGATGCTGATCCACGAACACGCTCGCTTCGAACAATCCCTCCAATATCGCCAACGCCTTGTCGGTGAACCCGTAACTCGCCATGCCGCTGGCGATAAGCGCATTATCATGCGGCCACACAGAGCCATTGTGATAAGACATCGGGTTGTATCTCGCGACACCCTCGGGGATCGTGCGAATGCCCCAGCCGCAGAAGGATTCCTCGCGAAGCAATAACGCAGCGACTTCAGCCGCCCGATCTTCCGCCGCGATGTTGGTCCATAACGCATGTCCGGCATTGGACGACGGCACGGCGCACTGTCGCTTGTCGCCGTCGAGGGCGATTGCATAGGTTCCGATTTCCTCGCACCAGAACGCTTCGTTGAAGCGTTTCTTCAGCGAAGCGGATGCGTCTTCCAATGTTTTCGCCAGCGCCTCATCATGAAGCAGGCGCGCAAGCCGCGCTGCTCTTACTTTGGCTTCATAAACGTATCCCTGCACTTCGCATAACGCAATCGGCGCGCGGGCCAACCGCCCGTCCCGATGAAAGATCGAATCGTGAGAATCTTTCCAGCCCTGCTGCTCCAAACCCTCTCGACTACGCCGTTCGTACTCGACAAAGCCGTCGCCATCGCGGTCGCCATAATGGTCGATCCAATACAGCGCGCTCAGGATGTTCGGCCATATGGACCGAATGAAGTCGAGATCGCCCGTGCGCTCGTAATAAGCGCCGGCGAGCGCCACGAATAAAGGCGTTGCATCCACAGTGCCGTAATAGCGCCGGAAGGGCACTTCATCCAGCATCGCCATCTCACCCATGCGAGCTTCGTGCAGGATCTTCCCGGGCTCTGCGTCCTTCGCCGGATCCTCCTCGGTCGCTTGCGTCGCCGCCAGAAACGCCAATACGCCTTTGGCTAGGCTGGGATCAACCCATAGATATTCCCGCGCCGTCAAAATTCCATCGCGGCCGAACGTGGTCGAATACCAGGGCGTTCCCGCATACGGATATCCGCCTTCCGGTCGATCGGTCGTCAGCATGACCAGATCGGAAGTTGATCGATCGATCCAAAGATTAAAGAGATCGTTCGAACTGACGATATCGCACCGCTTGCCCAGGCGCTTCTCGATGGCTGCGCCGGACTGCTGCAAAGCATCCTGATAATTAGCCGAACTCTTCGCCGATTGACCATCGACTCTACAAGCCACCGTGACATAGAAATGAGTTTCGGCCTTCGGCCTTAAATTCACCTCGAACTCGGCTCGATTGGACGACATGCTGGACGGCGGCGGATCAAATTGAATATGGGTTCGCCGCACCACGCCGTCCAACCCACGATAACCAAGCGCCAGCCCCTGGTCGCCTCCTTCCTGCGGCAGATACTCTCCCCGCCGCAGCCTTTTTATACCGCGAACCTCGAAGATATCTTCGTAATCGGCGCCGAACTCAATGGACATGCTTGTCCGCACCGAATCCATTCCGTGATTGACCAGCCGAATGTGTTCGTAGCAAGCGTTATTCCAGAGCAATTTGGCGCGGAAAATATGCAATGTCCCCTTCACTATCACGCCCTCTCCATCAGCGCGCAAATCCGGGTTCATCGATTCCACGATGAGCAGACTGTTATTGTCCTTGACGGTCGAACCAAGAAACATGGGCCGCACGCCGCCTATCGATAGCTGCTGATGCGAGAGAAAGCGAGTGTCCTGGTGGTAGATGCCCTCCTCGCCCAATCCGGTCGAACCGATATCTCCATATCGATCGAACAGTGCGAAGGTTTCATTGTGCTTTAGCACCCGCGTCCGCTCATCGGCGCGAGCCGTGGTGGCGAGGACGTACCATTTGTCGTCAACCTGAATTCGTTCAACCATTGGTCTCTCCCACTATTCGAAGGTCATCCTCGTCGAATATCTCGCCTTCATAAGCGCCCAGATAATCTGTCGCCATCCGCGTCGCGGTGAAGCGCCGCTCGAAGACGTCTCTACAACCTCGTCTGTCGATCAATTCGATGTTCGACGCCGCGCGAAAAGCTTCTTCCTGGTTCGTCACGACAAAACCAGTCACGCCATCCTCCATAATCTCGGGGACCGAACCATTCCTGTAAGCGATCACCGGCGTTCCACAGGCGAAGGACTCGATCTGAACCAGCCCGAACGGCTCCGGCCAATCGATGGGAAATAACAGCGCTTTCGCTTTACCCAGAAAATCGTTCTTTTCCGCCTCGCCGATCTCTCCCACATAGTTGACCAGCGGCGATTTGAAAAGCGGCTTCAGGTATTCGTTGAAATACGCTTCCTCGGTCTTGTCGATTTTTGCGGCGATGTAGAGCGGCACGCCGCAATGCTCGGCGATTTCTATGGCCCGATCGACGCGTTTTTCGTGCGACATCCTCCCAACGAAAGCAAAATACTCTCCAGGACCGGGATAAAAAGAATAAAGGTTGGACGGCAATCCGTGATGCACTGTCGCCCGCCAACTCGCCCATCGCAATGGAGCGCGTTGACTATCAGAGATGGAAATCAATGGGGTATCGCGAAAATGCTTGTAGAGCGGCGCTAAGCCAGGACAATCAAGCCGGCCATGCAGGGTAGTCACATACGGCGTCGTGGACCGGCGCGCCAGTGGAAGATGCAAATAATCGGTATGAAAGTGAATGACATCAAAAGACGACGCCACATCGAATACCTGATCCATCAGCAGCGTGTGATATAGCGTCGCGTCGTCTTGTCGATGATCGAGCCTCAGCGCTCTTTTTACGGGGGAAACAAGCTTCGCGCGGGTAATGGAATCGCCGCTCGCGAAGAGCGTAACTTTATGGCCCTGGCTGACGAGTTCTTCGGTGAGATAGGAGACGACTCTTTCAGTGCCTCCATATCCTTTGGGCGGAACACTTTCGATTAAGGGCGCCACCTGTGCAATCCTCATGGGGCCGTCTCCTCTTTCTTATGTACTCCCTTTGAGACGCTCTTAATGCAGGAAAGGTTCCGTTACCGCAATCCAACAGGGCGGCGGCCGGAGGATACGCAGAAGTATGGTGAGAAATTCAGGGCGCCGGATAACGCCTGTGCGACGCTTTTTAAAATCGTTCGTATCCAAGCAAATACCGCCATTGCCCTTGCGGCAAACCAGCCAGCGACAGGCGCCCGATACGGAGACGCTTCATCGACACCACAGTCAGCCCGACTTTTTCACACATATGTTGAATCAGACCGCGCGGCGGTGTTTTGAGAGCAAAGCGCAGGTGCGTTTCGTTTTGCCAACTGACCTTGATGGGCGGCAGCGGCTTGCCGCTGAAAGTCAATCCGTGTTTGAGCAGCGCCAGCCCCTCCGGCGCCAGTTCGCCGCTGACTTCGACGACGTATTCATACTCGACTTTGGGGGCATCCTGGACCAACTTGCGCACAATGCGCCAATCCTGGGTCAGCACCATCAACCCGCTCGCGTCGTTTTCCAGGCGATCGGTTAAGGTCTGGCGGGCGACATGCCGCTTGAGAAATTGTTTACCCGAACGGTCTTCCGCCATTAAATTCTCGACGGTGATCAGTTGCAGCACGGCATCCGCATCGAAACCGGCTGGCTTATGCAAAAGCAACGTCACAGGCTCCACCGGCGTCAGCGTTGCATCGGGCAGTAAAGCCACCGTTTGCGACGGCAGCACTGGCGCGCGGGACTCCTCCACCACGACGCCGTCTACCGTAACCCAGCCGCCTTCAACGTATTGCTCGGCTTCGCGCCGCGAGCAGGAAACCAAATCGGCGACACGTTTGGCAAGGCGAACAGATTCAGTCATGGCGAATTTCAAAAAGTACGAGGGCCTGCATTGTAACCGGCGCCGCCCCGAATGGCCGACACTGTTGTAGTGGCCAGTCACGTTGAAATTGAAGGTAACGCGGTAAGGCGGAAGGCGCTGTCGCTTTTTCCGCCCGCATCCCAAAAAATTACTGTGAACTAGTCAGACACAAAACCCAACCTTTGGGTAGAATCTCGCGGGGGGTCCGATCATTAGACTTCTTTCGAAACCGTAGCGAACGCCCCGAGATCGAACCGAGGAGCGGAGGGTGTAGCAGGGGTTTCGGGGAACACGCGCCCTGCAAGGGTACGAATAAGTACGGACGGTTAGCATCAGAGGTTTGATCTCGGGAGGCGCAGTAGGTTTCCAAAGAAGTCTATTACCAATTCCAACGCGAGGTATACCCATGACTCATCCCACCAATCCCTACGCAGCACCCACAGCAGTCGTCGACGATATTCAAACAAACAACGAAGGTCTCGAACTGGCAGGCCGAGGAATACGCCTCGGCGCGTCGCTGCTGGACGGCATTATTATGGCCGCCCTGATCTGGATCCCGATCATGATTTTCATGGGCTTTGACGCCTTAGCCAGATTTGCGGCTTGGCAAGCGGAAAGGGGCATCCTCGGCGGTGTGGCGATGCTCCTGGGCGGTTTCGTGTTATTTCTCGTGGTCAACGGATACTTGCTGCACAAGAACGGTCAGACAATCGGCAAGCGTCTACTAGGTATCAAAATCGTTCGCACCGATGGAGAAGCAGCCGATTTACCGCGAATCTTATTGTTCCGTTACGGCCCCGGCATCCTCGCCAACGTCATTCCTTTTATCAATCTTCTTTATCCGCTCGTGGATTCGCTGCTGATATTCCGTGAATCCCGTAAGTGCCTGCACGACAACATTGCGGACACTATTGTTGTCAAAGCCTGACAATGACTAAAAAAACCGCCGCGCAAACTGATAGCCGTTCACGCGCGGCGTTATAAATAACATCAATGCTCGATACAGCACGGGCCGTCGAAACCCCGGAGGGCGTCACGATCCAGCTTCGCGTCGCGGGGCCGGTGGTCCGGTCGCTGGCCTGGGCCATCGACTTTGCGATCCGCTCAGGCGTTTATATCGTTCTCGCCATCGTCAGCTCCTTCTTTGGCAAATTCGGACTGGGCGTCTTTCTCATTTCGTTCTTTTTGCTGGAGTGGTTCTATCCGGTTCTCTTCGAGGTGTATCGCGACGGCGCCACGCCGGGAAAGCGCTCGATGGGGTTAAAAGTTTTGCAAGACAACGGCGTACCGGTGGGATGGTCCGCGTCCATGATTCGCAACCTTCTTCGCACTGCCGATTTCCTGCCGTTTCTTTATGGATGCGGGCTGGTGTCTATGCTGCTGCATCGGGATTTCAAACGATTGGGGGATATCGCCGCGCATACGGTCGTGGTCTACAAGGACAGCGCCCAACTGGCGGTCAATCTCCCGGAGATCAAACCGTTAGCCCCGCCAATGCGATTGACCTCCGAGGAGCAGCAAGCAATTGTGAGCTTCGCGTCGCGAGTCCCACGGTTGACGCCTGAGCGCGTCGAGGAGCTTGCGGGAACGCTGGATGACCTGAGCCCGCAGTCGAGGATGGATGTGAAAACGTTATTGGGTTATGCGCGTTATATTGCGGGGCATCGATGAGCATTGTCACGCCACCCGTCGCCATAACCCATCCAGTCCATAGGATGGGTGGAGCAAAGCGTAACCCATCGCGATGGTGGAAATACCACGATGGGTTACGGCTATCGCCTCCACCCATCCTACAACGCCATTTCCCCTAGAGACCTCCGTCTTGAGTCCAAACCAATTCGTTCAGCAGCATGAAACAGAATGGGAGCGTCTCGACGCACTGATCACAGCGTCCGCCGCCGGCTTCCGCCGCAATAAGAAAAAGACGCCTCCCCCGAAAGACGCCGTTCAGCCTGAACACGCCGCCGAATTTCCCGCGCTGTATCGACAGGTATGCCAACACCTTGCGCTTGCCCGCGACCGGCACTATCCGCCGCAGTTGATCGAACGCCTCAACCGATTAGCGCTCGCAGGCCATCAGGCGCTCTACTCGGCTCGCACGGGATTGGGCCAACAGGTTTTCGATTTCGTCGCACATGACTTTCCGGATTTGATTCGGCGTCACGCGCTTCTTTTTTGGACAGCGACGGCGCTCATGTATTTACCCGCCGCCTTGATGGCGATACTGGTTTGGGCCCAGCCGGAAATGATCTACAGCATGCTCGATCCCGCACAAGTGCAGGAATTCGAGCACATGTACCGCCCAGGCAATGCGAATATCGGATTCAAACGGGACTCCGACGTGAACTTCCTGATGTTCGGTCACTACATCCAGAACAACATCTCCATTGGCTTTCGCTGCTTCGCCGGTGGACTGTTGCTGGGACTGGGCACAATCGGAGTCCTTTTATTCAACGGCATGCTGTTCGGCGCGCTGGCCACTCACCTCACCCGCATCGGATATGCGGAGACTTTTTTTCAGTTCGTTGTTGGCCATAGCGCATTCGAGCTCACCGCCATTGTCCTCTGCGGAATGGCGGGCCTGATGCTGGGCCACGCAGTGATCTCGCCCGGTCGGCTTACCCGTCGTGAAGCCATTGCAACAGCGGCGCGGGTAGCGGTGAAGATTGTCTATGGCGCGGCGGGCATGTTGCTTATCGCCGCGTTCATCGAAGCCTTCTGGTCATCCAGCAAACTCATCCCGCCAATGGGTAAGTTCATCGTCGGGACCTTTTTATGGCTATCGGTTGGCGCTTATTTCACCTTCATGGGTCAATCTCGCAACACGCCGCCCTTGGATGCCAATCCAAAATGAAACCCGAATCTCTCACCGTCGCCATCCGTCCCCGCGTCCCTTACGAGGCGATGGATCTCGGGCTCACGCTGGTTCATCAACACGGCAAACTGATTTACGCCGCGTGGGCCGCCGTGCTTATTCCGGTGATGCTGCTGGCGACGCTTCCCGCGCTGATGTGGCCAAGCCAGACTTGGTTATGGTCAATGTTCGTCTGGTGGCTTAAGCCGCTTTACGACCGCGTGATCCTGCACGTGCTAAGCCGCGCGGTGTTCGGAGAGATCGTAACCGTTCGGCAAGTATTGAAGGCGATTCCCGACTTCTTCCATACGGGGCTCATCCGTGCGCTCACATGGGGGAGGCTCAGCTTGATGCGGTCGTTTCTATTGCCGGTCTGGCAGCTTGAAGGATTGAAAGGCAAGGCGCGCGGAACGCGTATTGCATTGCTCAAGAAAAACAGCGGCGGCAATGGCCGATGGCTGACGATCGCCTGTTTGCACCTCGAAGCGATCCTGATGTTCTCCTTAATTGGCTTGGCGTTTCTGGTGATTCCTGATGAGCTAGGGCTACCCGGGATGGAAATGATTTTTGACATGGATAACCATCCGCCATGGTTTGTTTTACTTCAATACGGGGCTTATCTCACAGCGGTTCTGTTCATCGAGCCGCTCTACGTCGCCGCAGGCTTTGCCTTGTATCTGAACCGACGAACCGAACTTGAAAGCTGGGACATTGAACTGGCCTTTCACAAAATGGCGGCCAGACTTAAGCGGCAGGATAGGCAAGCGGCATGAGGCGGCGAATCAAATGGGGACTGACGCTATTTGTTACATTCGCCGTCTTCGCTTCCCCGGCTCAAACCCAGGAAACGCCGCCGGAAGCGCCGATAGAGCAAGTCGAACAACCAGCGCCGGCGCCGAATAAAGAAAAGCCGGAGTACGCCGATGACGTTCAGAAAAAGGTCACGAAAATACTTGCGGAGCCGCCGTTCAAGAAATCCGAAACAGTGACCAGTTTCCGACTCAAGGACAAAGGCGAAAAGAAAAAATCATCCAATGAAACCCCTGAATGGGTGGAATTCCTCGCGGACGCCATTCGAGCCATAGCGCGCCTCTTCGCGTTCCTGGGCGAAATTATTGTTTGGTTGATCTTCGCCGCGATCGTCGCCTTATTGTTTATTTACCGTGAACGCTGGCTCAAGCTCCTTGGCTTCATTCGCGGACGCAAAACCACGATTACGCCATTACCGCAAACCAACGTCCCGTTGCCTTTCGACCGACTGCCGGACGACATTGCAGGGACTGCTCTCAAACTCTGGCGGGAAGGCGAGAAGGCGGCGGCGTTAAGCGTTCTCTATCGCGGCACGCTTGTCGGCTTGAATCGCGGGTATCGAATTGATCTGCCAAAAGGCGCAACGGAACTGGAAGTATTGCAGGAAGTGTCGTTGCAACACCCTTCGTTGCGGGACTATATCGCAACGCTGACATCCGTCTGGCAACGCCTAGCCTATGCCCATCGTCCGCCGGAACAGATCATGGATTTGATTGAGGGTTATCGGCGGCATTTTGAAGTCACAGGCGAACTACGCACAATTGCCCAAAGTGGGACGATATGACGATATCGGGCGGGTAATTTTAGTGGCCGTCTGAAAAGTCTGCACAGACGAATTCCCGCTCCGTCAGCTAATCTTGTCGGCTCATTCCTTAGACGTGGGTTATTGGCAGAACTTGTCTGCGCGCAGCGACTCTAAATTTTTATTTAGTAAGTATACGATGATCAACGAAACAGCTCGCCCTCCACACGTCACACATCGCACAAATCAGAAGTTACTTCGTACACGATCCTAAGGCCGCATCCTCGTGGACTATCTAACGCTTGACCAGATTTGCTCCACCGCAGGCTCCTGTCTTTACCGCGCCCAGCGTTTACAAGACGGGGCCTTCACGACACTGAAATCACTCAATCTCGCCGATACGTTTCCCACGCAAGCGAATAACTTTCGACGCGAATATGAAATGCTGCGCGCATTGGATATCACGGGGGTTGTGAAACCCAGCGCGCTACTCAATGAGCAAGGACAATTGGCGATGGACGTGGGGAACATTGCTGGAGAACCGTTCGAAGCAATCCTGAAAAGCCGCCGTTTGGATTTGCCGACCTGTCTTCGATTGGGCCTGCAAATCGCGGACATCCTGGCCGCGCTGCACGCCAATCACATCATTCATCAAGATATACGTCCGGCCAATTTTTTAATGATGGAGCCGGAAGGTCGAATTTGTCTGCTCGACTTGAGTCTGGCGATTTCTGAAACGCAGCAAACGCTTTTCGTCGCTCGTCCATCCCAGGACGTCTGGGCTTATGTGTCTCCCGAACAAACCGGGCGCCTGGACCGTCCACTGGATTATCGGACCGATTTTTATTCGTTGGGCGTTACCTTTTACCGCATGCTGACCGGGCAATTGCCGTTTGTCGCCCACGATCCATTGGAATGGGCCTATTGTCACATTGCCCGCATCCCACAATCGCCCCGGGACCTTGCTCCCGAATTGCCGCAAGCGGTGGCCGATATCGTAATGAAGTTGCTGGCCAAGTCGCCGGAAGATCGTTACCAGAGCGCCCATGGCCTGCGATACGATCTAGACCGCGTTCTGGCGCAGTGGCAGGCGAATGGGCGAGTCGAAGCGTTTCCCTTGGGCGAGGAGGATTTTTCCGATCGTTTTCAAATCCCGCATAAGCTCTATGGACGCGAGCAGGAAATAGCCATGCTACTCGACGCCTTCGAGCTGGTATCGGAGGGCGGCGAACGTATGCTGGTCACTCTGTCCGGTTATGCGGGGGTGGGAAAATCATTCCTGGTCAATACGCTGCATCGACGGATTGTGGAAAAAGAGGGCTACTTCATTGCCGGCAAATTCGATCAATACCTGCGCGATACGCCCTACGCCACCCTTGCTCAGGCGCTTCGCCAATTGGCGCAACAGTTGCTAGCCCAGAGCGAGGCGCGCATTGCGGATTGGCGGCGAGAGATTCAGCAGGCGGTCGGCGTCAACGGGCAGTTGATCGTCGATGTGGCGCCCCAGATTGAACTCATCATCGGCAAGCAGCCGCGCGTGGCGGAGTTGCCGCCCCTCGATGCGAAAAACCGGCTCCACCGCGTGTTCCAGCAATTTCTGGGCGTGTTCACGCGGAAGGAGCATCCGCTCGTCCTGTTCCTCGACGATTTGCAATGGGTCGA
>DATLHW010000391.1:0-9291 GCA_035539675.1 Burkholderiales bacterium
GTTTTACGATTGGCTCGAACGCGAGACCGCTCAACGCTTCGACGTCGCCTGCTGCGCGACGCAGGAACAGTTCCGCCGCGAGACCCGCGCCATCACTCGCGCCGGCCAGATCAAATCGCCGGGAGAACGTCACGAAAAAGACGACCGGCATCGCATCGACGACCGCAGCCGCTATGTGTTGGGTTGGACGAACGCCGCCAAAATCGCGGCGCTGGAAATGCAGGCGCGGCAACTTGAAAAGCAATTGGGCGAACTGGGCAGCCGCATCGGATCGCTACAAAAAGAGCGTGACACAATCAAAGCCCGCATCGACGCCCTTTCCAAACTTGCCGAGTATCCGGAATTCCAAGAGCTCGACTGGCAATCTCTCGCAGCCGATATCGCAAGGCTGGAGGATGAAAAGCGTCAACTGGAATCCGCCTCCGACATGCTCAAGCAACTCACCGATCAGCTAAATGCGCTGGTGGCGGAGTTGAAGGAAACCGAGCGTCAGTTGGATGAATACAAGGATAAACGCTCAACGACAAAGGAAAAGAAGAACGCGGCGGAATCCTCGCGCCTTGAAATTCAAACGCTGATCAACGACCCGACCAACGCCATTCATATCGCTCGCTTCGAATCGTTGGACACCATGCGCGCCGAAGCGCTCGGCGAGCATCATTTGAGTGTCGAATCTTGCGACAACCGAGAGCAGGACATGCGGGCTTGGCTGCAAAGCCGCATCGATAGCGAAGCAAACCGTGTCGCCCGTCTGCGCGAAAAAATCGTCAAGCAGATGGCCGATTACACAAAAGAATTTTCTCTCGAGACCCAGGAAGTCGATGTCAGCATCGAAGCCGCCGGCGAATTCGCGCAGATGCTGAAATCACTCGCTGCCGATGATCTACCGCGCTTCGAAGCCCGCTTCAAGGAATTGCTGAACGAAAACACCATACGCGAAGTGGCCAGCTTTCAATCGCAATTGAACCGCGAACGCGAAACTATCAAGGAGCGTATCGCGCAAATCAATCAGTCGCTGACCAAGATCGACTACAACGCCGGCCGTTATATCGTGCTGGAGGCGCAAGCTGCGCAGGACGCCGACATCCGCGACTTTCAAACCGAATTACGTATCTGCACCGAAGGCAGCCTGACCGGCTCCGACGACGCACAGTATTCGGAAGGCAAATTCCTGCAAGTGAAGCACGTGATCGAACGATTCCGTGGCCGCGAAGGGCAAGGCGAACTGGATCGGCGTTGGACCGCCAAGGTCACCGATGTCCGCAACTGGTTTACCTTCGCCGCCTCCGAACGCTGGCGCGAGGACGACGAGGAGTACGAGCATTATTCGGACTCTGGCGGAAAATCCGGCGGACAAAAAGAAAAGCTCGCCTACACCATCCTGGCCGCTAGCCTTGCTTATCAATTCGGCCTCGAATGGGGCGCGGTGCGTTCCCGCTCGTTCCGGTTTGTGGTTATCGATGAAGCGTTCGGACGTGGTTCGGATGAATCGGCTCAGTACGGACTCAAGCTGTTCCAGCAGCTCAATCTACAACTGCTGATCATCACGCCCCTACAAAAAATCCACATCATCGAACCCTTCGTCGCCAGCGTGGGCTTCGTGCATAACGAGGAAGGCAAGGCTTCCAAACTGCGCAATCTCTCCATCGAGGAATACCACGTCGAAAAAGCGAAGGCCGCCGCATGAGTTGGACGACGCCGGCCGATCTGCGGGCGCAGGCGCAAAAGCTTTGGGACAAAGGATTGATGCTGGCGTCTCTTGTCGAAGAAAACGGATTATTCCCGCGACGCTTGACGCTCAAAGGACCTTCGTCATCCGAACTCACGGACCAGTTCGATGCAGTGCGCGCCTGGATTGCCGACCTGCGTCGGGGCACGCACTACCGCGTTGCAATGCGCGAAGTGCGACACCGCATTCTCGGCGCCAACCTCATTCCGGATGAAGTCTGGATCGATACGCTGGACGCCGCGCTGGCCCTCATCGGTAAAAGCCGCGACGCAAAGCGATTCGGCGCAATCGTAACGCTGATGCGAGAGCGCCAACCGTCGGCGCTGCCTTGGCTCGCCAAATATCCGCTGCTAGCGTTGGAAATGGCGGACCAATGGCCGCGCCTATTGGATGTCATCGACTGGATAAAAACGCATCCGCGTCCTGACGTCTATCTCCGGCAGATCGACATCCCAGGCATCCACACCAAGTTCATCGAAACCAATCGCGCCCTGCTGGCGGAGCTTCTGGATCTCGCCTTACCATCCGAAGCGATCGATCGCCAAGCCATCAGAGCTGGGCAGTTTTGCCGCCGATATGGCTTTCGGGACAAGCCCATTCGCGTGCGCTTTCGCATTCTCGATCCGCGACTAGCCCTGCTCCCCGGCGACGCAGACCAGGATTTCACCATCAATTACGACGCGTTCGCGCGGCTGGAGACAAAAGCCACGCGAGTATTCATCACCGAAAACGAGATCAACTTCCTCGCGTTTCCACGCGTTGCCGACAGCCTCGTGATCTTTGGCGCGGGATACGGATTTGACATGCTCACCGACGCGGCCTGGTTACATCGATGCACGGTTTATTATTGGGGCGACATCGACACCCACGGCTTCGCCATCCTGGATCAACTACGCGCGCATCTTCCCCACGTTGTGTCATTTTTGATGGATCGGCAAACGCTGCTGGCGCACGAATCGCAATGGATCGACGAGCCGCAACCGTTGAGTCGTGACCTTGCGCGGCTCGACACAAACGAGCGGGAACTATTCGACGATTTGCGGGACAACCGCATCCGCCCCGCTCTTCGCCTTGAGCAGGAGAGGATTGGGTTTCGGTGGGTGGAGGCGGCGCTGGAGAAGGTTGCGTTACACGCTTCCCATCAACTATCTGAATAACTTTCAGCAGGGAGTAGCCCGGATTAGCAAAGCGTAATCCGGGATCGGTGGTCCTACGTAGAACGGCTACCACGAGCGGTATTTCAACGACATCTGATATTGACAGAGGGACCCATACCTACCTGCCTGCTCCCTTCGACTTCCCCGTATCTTCCTTGCGGCTTTTATCCTGGGCGGAACTGGCCGAGGAGGAGGCGGCAGTCGCTTTTTGAAATCCTTTTATCCGTCCCCTACCAATCGGTACGGTGACGCACGTTTTCTTTCCCTCGGCGAGCTTAGCCGTTAAAAACGCGGCCATCTTATCTCCAATTTCTTCATTGCTTGCCTCGATGAGCGTTTTTTGTTTCTGTGCATCAAGAAAATGAAATTGGATCCCTAGCGGCGAGTCGACTTTGAAGAGAACGGTTCCTGTAAAGACGTTGGCAATCCGTGGCGTATTTACGGGTGTCGCCAATGTGCAACTTTCAAAATCCAGCTTTGCGGCGTCCAAATGCGGCTGCAGGCGATCTTTTACGTGGCTGGAAAGAGTGCGTTTGAAAGCAAGTGATACAGACTCAACATCATTTCCCTGCCGATTGTCGCCGCTCATTTCCGGGAGCCGTTCTATCTCCAACGCAGTGAAGGTTGACCGCTTTAAATCTTCCGTGGTCAAGGCGAAGACATTGCCTTTCTTATCATCGAAAAGGGTAATGTCATTAGCGTGATAAAAAGGAACAACTTTGGTTGGTATGGCCGGAAGGCGTCGACTTATTTCAGCGCCCTGTTCATAACGTGCGTTGATTGCTTCTTGCGCTGCTTTGCTCAAGATCAAGGCAGGCATATAGTCGGTTATCGACGCCAAGGATTGACCGGACCCTAAATATTGCAGAATTTCTTGTCGGTCGTGCGCCGCCATTGGCGTTCTTTCGTGTGCATCGTGGAGACGTATAGGAGGACCAAGTTTTTCCAAAAATCTATTCAGACGTTTTTCTTCTTCACTCAGTTGCGCTTGCAACACGGTTTTATTGATTGAGTCCGGCGCCAATGCAATGGTTTCTTGTAAAACATTAATCGTCACCTTGTTTCTTTCCACCGCTTTGACGATGACGCCATGTTCAACATCGGCATCCCACTGATGTCCGGCCACAACCCGACTGCTGTAACTTTGCAACCATAGATGGCGGTAGCATTTTTTGATTTCTCTTTTTATATCGACAGATTCTTTCGACGCTGCAGGCGCTTGTGTTGTCGATTCGGCAACATCATTCTCTGGTTCGTCGAGATCGATAACACGAGATGTTTGCCTAAAATACTGATAGGTTAACTCCCGCTTAATGTCGGCCATCAAATTCTCTTGCGAATCCTCCAGATCTAAAAATATCAGTCTGAAATCCTCATCATTTTTGACTGAGGTAAGTAAATCAACTTGGCTTGCCGGCACATCCTCGAATGTTGGATTTTCAAAATCCCAGCTTATTGTTAGGTGTTCTTTTACGGATTCGAAAGCTTGCTCCGCTGAAGCCAGAGAGGGGCAATGTTGTTTCAATCCTTCGCCCCAGGTCGTTACCTCCCGATACTTGGTGTAAAGCGTATTTTGCTGTCTTGCATCCGCCAGAAATTCCACAAGCGCCGGACCATCCACTATTTTCCGAATCTTTTCTATTAGCGGCTCCCAGTCTTCCTTCTCCATTTGTGAAAAGGCTTGATAAGTCATGACATCCGGGGCGCCTGGCGTATCCAGTGCTTTACCCATTGTCATTAAACCATCCAGATGCACTTCAACTTGCTCCCGTATGCGTAAATCCTTCGCAATTCGAACGCATTCGTTTTCGATGAACTTACGGATAAGCCATCGTCTATCGATAGCAAGACGATTGGATAGAGAACCATCCTTGCTAAGCGAATCGCTCAGAAAACAGACTAAATACATGTGGCTTGCTTCAAGCTGTACTCTGTCGCCACAGTGACCTAATCCGTCTTCCGCCTTTTCGAAGCATCGTGCGCGTGCATGCGCATTATTAACAATTGCGGTAAGCACGAAGGCGAATTGGGCTTCCAAGATAGGGCGAGCGGAAAAGTTCAGATACATTTCACTACGAGGTAAATTCTCGAGAACGAGCGAAAATTGCTCGGCATTTTCTTCGTTTTGAAACGCTTCGAATTGTTCTGGCGTCACCGGCTCCTGCGTCGGATCGCAGGGATTCTCTTTGGCAAGCCATCGCTCAACAGCTTGAGAGAGGGGCCTATCTTGGACTGCTACTTGTTCGCCTTGCTGCAGGGCAAATTGCAAATCTGGTCCCCGGCCTTCCGGAAACGCATTTAAACGCGCCCATAATTCATCGGGAAATGGATTGTTCTGGACGTGGATAGTTATTCTTGGCCAGTTCTCCATTTCTTCCGATTCGGGAAAGGAAACGATTTGGTTGTTTGTAAGTGAAATGGAACAGCCTTCATTAAACCGCCCGAACCACGCGGGGACTTCAGCCAGCTGGTTATGATCTGCAGTTAACGTGCGGAAATTCGGAAGATAGGCCAGTTCTCTTGGCAAGCGTTCCAGCGCGTTATGGCTTACCTCTATTTCATCAAGCTGAATAGCCAACCCAAGCGTGAGTGGCAAAGTAGTCAGCCCATTATTAGCCAGGAGCAGTTTCCGCAGCTTTCCAAGATTGCCTATCGTCGTGGGCAACGTCGACATCCCAGTATTACGCGCCCACAGTTCTTCCAAATTTTCGAGTTGATCAATTCGCTCTGGCAGGTTTCCAAACGGGTTTTGACTAATGCGGAGATGTTTTAAGCGCTGAAGCTTAAGAATCCCTGAGGGAAAAACTTGCAATTGATTATTAAATAGATAGAGCTTTTCAAGGTTGACAAGATTTTCAATTTCATCCGGTATGCTCGTAAATTGATTAACCCCAGCATAAAGCCTTTTAAGGCTGGTCATCCTATGAAGATCGGGTGGAAATTCACTGAGATCTTGTTGGCTTAAATTAATCTCCATCGGATTGGGCCGTCTTCTATTCAGAAAATTACGCCATTGCGGTATTAATAAGGCCTTAATGCGTACCCTTGCTGCACGTTGGTGCTCGTCATCTCCCGCACGGGCAATATAGGCATCAAGATTCTCCTCAATCCGCTCCAGGGTTAGTTCTTCTGTCTCGTTGGTTTCGTTCATATGTTATGCGTCAGGAAGACCGTCAACGGTCGAAGTACACATAGAACGCCAATTTAAAAAGCATTGTCAAATTAACATTTCAAACATGGGACGGCATACGCCACGTAAGACTTGACTGAGCGAACACGCATGCGTCATTTTTGATGGATCGACAAACGCCGCTGACGCATGAATCGCAATGGATCGATGAGCCGCCGCCCTTGCGTCGTGACTTTGCACGGCTCAATACAGCTGACGACTCACCGGTTACGAGCGCATTAACGCTGTACGCCCTTTGTTCTTTTTTCTGATTCCCCAATCGGCGAGGATTTTTCACGCGTCCTCTTGGTTTTCTTGGCTTGCCTGACCCGGCCCTTTACGCCAATCAGTTCAACCTCCCCTGACCACTCTTTAAAACGCGTCACAACAGCGTTTATATAATCGGCTAAAGGTTGTGGCGGCTGGACGCCTGCCATTAATTGACGTGTTTTCTCATCTGCCTGCACTGAAATGCAAATTTCCGGCGCAGGCAGCCCTGTCAAAATGAAAGCGTCACATTCATTTTTCTGCAAAGCCACTTTGCAATGGTGCTCAAATTTATCGAAGTCTTTCTCGTGTTTAATAAAGCCTGTGCTGTTCTTTGTTAACTCGACGGCGCTTAAATTATCTGGATTAGCCCGCTTTAATTCATTGACGGTATGGATAATCGAATCATAGGGCGTCTTGCTTATCACGACGCTCTCTTGTTCAACGGTCACGTTAAGCGCACTACTCAACGCTTGCGCTATGACTACGGCCTCTCGCGAGTCCCCGGTTAAACCCATCTGCGCGGGAAATGGCGCCACAACGTCGGATGATCTCGCAACCGATCTCCGCACTGCTCTCGACACAGATACTCGACCCGGCGGTGGAACAGACCAGTGCATACGCGGGCCGCTTCTTAACGCCATCACTGAATGCAAATCCAATAGGGGGCGAAATTTATCTATATTCTCTTGCGTTCGTCCCGCGTCATTTAAGTCGCCTTCCATGAACGGCTCAATTAAACGCCACATCGGAGGATCGCTGCCGGCTACGGGGTTAATCATAAAATTATGCCCAGCATGAATATCGTGGCCGTTACCATCTGCATCGGTTACCGTCAGAGGCGGCGCGTCATCGTCATCCTTCGTCAGGACCAACAAGGCCTCGCCGTACTGATGCGTTTTTTCACAAACCTGCTTGAATCTCGCAGCATCCGCTGCCATGTCAGTGATTGCGTTGGCGGCTACATTGTCATAGACCTTCAACGCATCCACCAGAAGCGAGTAGTCGATCCCGTTGGGCGTTACTTTATAAGACTTGCCGTAGCCCGGCTTTGCCGCCTCTAACTTTCGATTGTCTGTTACGAGTTTATTAATACAAGCGACGAATTTTCTCAACTCTCCATCGAGCGCCTTGCCGCCTTGCTGCGCCGCTTTTTGCAGTTTCCGCGAAGCTAATAACGAGACCACGATCGCACAAGGATTAATTGTTCCCTCTGTAGGCATCTCGCCCCGGTAACCGAGTGGACGGGCATACCGTTCGTAAATAAACGGTATATTTTTTAAGAGCGCTTTCATTTGATTTTGACCGACCATGACCGGAGACTGATCCGCCCTGCTCTGCAAACTGGCTTGACGCATGGCTTGTATCTGTTCTCTTGTGCCTCTGCTGACAATAAACGCAAGCGGATGTTGCGCAGGATCCTTGATGGCAAGCGATTCTCTTAAAGACTTGCCGAAATTCTCCAACTGCGCTTCTTTTGTGGCTCCCGGCAAACGGCGAAAACAGGGCGCGTCCTCGTCGCCATATCCTTGTGAATCTTGGAAATGCCATGCGTCTTCATGTAACGCCATACTCATGAAATGGTTACCTTTGGGGTCCAGAATCACGACAAATCCCAACTCTTCGCCTGCGCTTTCCAACTGTTGTGATAGTCGACTCCAGCTCTCTTCAACTTTGTCGGCGCCGAGAACCCCTCCCCTATCACTCAGATTTTCTGCATGACACTGAACACCAGCTGGCAGGTTGTCTCTAAACATTCTTAAACAGAGAGGAAACGATAGCTGACCACGGCCTTGCAATGAAAAATCATTAATAACCCCTCTCTCATCCTCCACATTAAAAGTAGTGTCCTCAAGCGGCTCCTCATTCTTGTTATAGAGCTCAATGAGATGACTCATATATTGGGCTTTAACCTCTGACGGGGCGCCCGCATCGGGCAGTACTACCTCACCGCTTGCAATGTCCTCATCCAGCCGCCTTAATATGCCTGCGCTATTGTCTGCAAAGCCTAGTCGTCTGCCGTCAATCTTCGCTTCGAGGTACTCGCGGAACATGGACTCACGCGCCTGCTGATCGCCAAACCGTTCTTCGCCTACCGCCATATTCATCGCGTGATAGCCGCAAAACGCAGATTCCTGCTCCTCCATATACATGCTGGCAGGGCGTTTAGACGAAGTGATGGGCTCCCATATGGATTGATCGTGTTGGATTCGAGGTGGGGGAGGCGGAACCAGAAACGCGAAATTCCTTTCCGCTAATTCCTTTTCCACAGCAACCAAGTGTATTTCTCCCGCCAGATGTCGCCACTGCTGGACAGTAAATTTCATGCCCCCTGGACGTAGGAGTTCTTTGATAGCCTTTTCGGTTTTTAACGATGCCGGCAACGCATCCTGCTCACAAAGATCAAGCAAGTGCTCATACAGATATTCCTTTTGTCCTGGCCGCCCTGGCTCGAAACCGGTTTTCTTACACCATTCGTCATAGTTGGATTGCGCCTCTGACAGCGCAATGTAGGTATCTTGCAAGTCGGCGCGCCGCGCATTCGCAATCTCGTCATACAAACCATTTAGAAAAACGGCGATAAAACCACTGGAGAAATGACTTAACAGATCCACTTCACGGCGGTTCCTCGACACAGCTGCCTGCGTGTCGGTGATTTCCGACGCCTTCGAGTTTGCGTTCCATAAATACTCGTCTTGCCTGACCGGGCTTGGTCGTATCGCCAAACCTGCGGGTTGATCTTCATCATCAGAAATCGTGACATGGGAAACAACATCCTGTTCCTCCTGTAACCGCGCTTGCCTACGTTCTTGCCTATGTTGACGCCCGGCACTGACGCCCGGTAAATCAGCCTCTTGCGCAGGCTTTCTCTTTGCTGCAGAACGCCGAAGATGCTTAATTCGCTCGCCTACAATGAGTTCGTCAAACTGATCCCCTGCCATCTCACGTGTCACTTTGATGTAGCGTCT
>DATLHW010000392.1:0-5722 GCA_035539675.1 Burkholderiales bacterium
AATTACACCGCGCCAATCCAGGACACCCCATGCCGAAGCTTTTCGGATAGCTCATGAGATTCGTATAACAGAGGGAAGGTCTAAGCAATGAACGAGGACGGGCGTGAGTATGAAATCAAGTCAGGCGTTGAACCGAAACGCCTTAAGGAAACAGACTTGAAAAAAATAAAGGACGACCTGAATGCTCAGGTCAAAACCTTTGGCAATCTCAAGGATAGCGGCGCGAACGGTAATCTCACCGCGTCGTGTAAACGAGCGATCGTAGAAAATCTTCTTCATGTGGCGGAATGTCTTTCCCGCATTCCTGTCAATGATCTCGATCAATCGCTGAGGGTTATCTCTCGGATTCTTAATCCGGAAATCGTTCGGGCGCAGAGCAGCATGATAACTCCGCATCACGTTCCGGAATGGTTAAGTAATCCCGCCACTCGCAGACAACGCAGCTGCGAGTTGATTCCCGAGGGGGAACGTATAACCATCCTTGGACATTTGGCTAAGGCTTGCGAAAGACTGGAAGAACGCAAGATGAAAAAGGAGCTAGGCCATTTCGCTGCGACGATTGTGTTCCATATTAAAAAAGATTCTCTAAAAGCGGAGGACGGAAGCGCCAACCTGTATTTCGATTTATTGAAGTGCTTGGCAAAAGACATTCTTCCGCGCTCTATAAAACACCATTTAAGGGAGGGCTTTCACATTCCAGACGTTTCTGCTCGACGCATGCTGGACGAGATTCCTAAGCCTGAGGAAGTCCTGAACGCGATCGAGATGCTCGACGCTAATTATCCCGGCACACAGCGCAATCGCCTGTGGAGCATTAGTCGGCACCTGGACCCCAGTATCGTTCCTGAACACGCAGCATATCGTTACCTCAGTGAAGATCAGCAAGACGTCATCGTGAACCAGGAAAGGACGGATGATTACAATAACGCACTTGATGAGACTCGCAATCGCATTGACTCCGTATGCACTTCCCTGAACAGCAGCACACAAAGCTCTTTTCAGCGATTCATTTCCCCCGCGACCCATTCTATGTCGCGTTCTAGCGCGGCTCCTGCTACAACCGCATCGAATGCAGAGACGACGCATTCGCCCGTGAATCCTCCAGAGGATTTCCCTCAGCCGCCACCACTATATGACCCGGTGGGGCCGGTGGACCCACATGGCCCACCTGTCTACCCAGGGGCCTCTTCTGCCGTTCAGCCAGAGGCGCGAGGTGGAAATAGCGAGGGGGGCGACGGCAGCAACAATAGATCCGGCCGTAGCCGTAGTCGTAGCCGATAGTGTTTTTCGGCCGATTGAAGTGATGCCGCCTTACGGTTGGCCAAACCGTTCAAATTGGCTGACTACCTGGACACGGGCCGCGCGCGACAGTTGCTTAAATACGTTAAGGGTGCGGTTCTGGAGGGGCGATTGATTGTTTTGTGCGGTTTATCAGGTCTGAGAAAACTGTGCTGTTGCGTCGCTTGCAAATCGTGCCGAATGTTTTCTATTGCGATCAGACCGGACGCTCATCGACGAAAATCCGACGCGCGTCCAGTGACGGCTCCTGGCCGGTTGTACTCATTGGGCATCGCGGCCGATCGTTATCTGCGCTAGATCTCGGTCTGCTCCGAAATTTCCAGTGCGTCATCCACCTCGATTCCCAGGCGCCGAACGGTGCTCTCCAGCGAAGTATGGCCAAGTAGGAGTTGGACAGCGCGCAAGTTCTTCGTGCGCTTGTAGATCAGCGTCGCCTTGGTCCGCCGCATCTTCTTTCATACAAAATCTTTTCAACAAAACGCAGGGGACGGATTTATGGCCAAAGACCAAGAAGAATCCAGCTCTTCAACTCAGATTGATACAGGGAAACAGAAAGCCTCTGAGGTCGATCTCGCCGGAGATGAAAATCTTATATGGGAAGAAGACGAGATAGGAACTTATCGCATTGTAGATGCCAATGGGGAAGGCAATACTTATCTGGGTATCGCTATTAGCGATCCAAGTTACCCCAATCGGAATTACACAGCTGATGAAACCGAAACGCCACCACTTAAAAAAGATCCTGCATTTTGGACCAATCTTGTCGAGAAAATTGAGAATGCTGAAAGCGAAGAAAAAAAGAAAGAAATTTTTCTAGAACATGCTCTCGGTAATCCGATCGACAGAGATGATGACCCCTACTCCATTAGAGAAAATATAGTTATCCCAAAATTGGACAGCAAGAGTGAAGCATTTCTTCAGAAAGCGCTTTGGGAGGTATTTACTCATCCCCAAAACCGTATTGATGAAGCAGACTTGGCGAAATGGGGAACGAGGGCCAGAGGAAGACTTTTCTATATAAGAAATAAGCTCGGATTTGATCGTCCTCACGAAAAGTTATTTTCGGCGGCTGGCATTATGGATCCAGATCAGGAAGCAAAGATTATCTCGCGTGGAAAACGGTTCGTTGCTTTTGTCGAAACGAATCCCGATGTTCAGAGATACTGTAAGGAGGGTACAAACCTCATGGAGTTATCTCTAGACGAACAAGAAAGGCTCGTAAACGATTTAGTTAAGAAGGCGGCCACAGTGCACGATATTCCCGTTAATCTCCTTCCAACGGTGCAAGTTGGCGAAACCGACCGTTCAAATTTCGTGGCGCAAACTGAAAGAAAAATATCCGGCGCCATCACCCTTAGCAAAAATGCATTTGCATATGGAATGGTGTCTTTATTGGATACCATTTTCCATGAGACAACGCATGTGCTTCAGAATGACCGCCGTTGGCGATTTAATTCGAGCCAAACTCCTGCTATTCCTTCTACCATGTTGCAGGATGCTAAAAAACTAGGGCAAGCTAAAATATCTAAAGATGAGAAATATTCAGTGCTTGCCACTAGCATTGATGTCAAACCTGATACTTATCACGATTTTGCTTTTGTCAGCCAAAATGAACGAGAGGCTTTTTTGGGCGGACTTGGTGTGGCCTGTTATGCGGCAGCATCGCCGATAATCAACCCGAAACAGGCTGGAGTTATAAAGGAACTCAGCCCAAAAGAAATGATCGGCGGCTTTGAAAATAAGGTTGGCGAATTTCTACAGAAAAAAATGGGAGCTTCCTTGCGTCAGCTAGTAACCCGCACTAGCTTCATTGATGCAGCTGATAGTGATAACACAAAATGTAATCCTATCAGCGTACAGAAAGCTATGACGGCGCTTTTAGAGTTTAGAGAAATGGCTGAAGAGCCGGCGAATGCACCTCTCTCATGCACCCATGCATTACTTTCGTGCTTGCCTGCGCTGGTAAAAAAGGCCTGTAATCCAAAGGATGAATGCTATGCGCAATCCGCTCTTCTTGTGGGGATAATTAGACACAAGGAACGCATATCCGGAAAGGATGCTTTTGTGTCTTGCGTTGAAGAACAAAATCCTGGCTTCAAGTTTTCAACTGATCCGAACAATTTTAGGGATAACGATGCAAAGAATGTAGAAAAGGAAAAACTACAAGCACTAGCGCAACGTTATCCAGATCATCTAAGCCGCGCCATTTTAGCGCAAGCTGCATGGCATGCATTAAATAAGCCCAAAGACATATCACTCAAATCAATACAAGAAATGATCCTGAGTGCTCCAACGAAAAAAATTACCCCAAGACCATTAAGAGGGCCAAAAGTACGCTTTGGATGATTATCAGTCTCGACAAACAAAACGCTGGTGGCGAAGGAAAAATCATTACATTCGATGATGATGGCTGTCCCGGATTTTCTTCGGGGATCATCACGTGGCGAAAACCATGAAAAATTTGTCTGGAAGGCCAAAATACTTATCCATTTGGACGGTCTATAACAGCAATCCGGAAATGCAATGCGTTAAATACTAGACCACCAATGGCAGCTATAGAGGATCGTCGATCACTGGAAATCGTCCGGAAAGGGCACGCTCCTAACGTCTAGTGACGGTTGAACTACCCGCAAAGCAAACATTTCCAAACTCCCGAAACATTCCCGCGACCGTTCGCTCCAACCGACAGGTTCTCCTTCTTCGATCAACATAGCCTGCGGGCGCTCGTCGATATTGCGATACTAAAAAATCGCGATATTCCTCGGCTAACCGTCAAACAAACATTGACGCCCGCTCTCGCCCTGACGGTTTTACTTAGCCCTCACGATGATCTGTAAATTTGCTCGCCAATGGCGTAACGGAGACCGACGCAATGAGATCACTGAAGGACATACAGCGCGAGGCATCGGGAAAGCTTTATACCGCGCAAGAAATCGCCAGCTGGCTCGCACATCAAATAGATAAGGCATTGGGCGCCGGCGATCAAGCGCGCGCCGGAGCGCTTCGTGAACTCGCGGATTGCTGGAGCCAGCTAGTAAAGGGCGATGTCGATCATTTCCCGGACGATCTGAAAACCGAGTCATCGAAAAAGGGGCTGCTATCTCGCTGGAAGACCTACAAGGTCATGATTCCAATCTGGGTCGCCATGTTGGGCGTAGGATTTCTGGGTTGGCGCTACGGAATTGATAAACGAGCCATCACGGGCGGATTGCTTATCATTGGATTGGCGTCCCATGCTTTTGCGTGGCTGGTCGGCGTAATCATGCTGATTCCGTTTATCGGCCCCTTGATCATCAAGATATTGTCGATACCATTAATTTGGCTTCTGAACGCAGCCGGATATTTGATCTCTCTTATCGCAATTAAGCGAGGATTCTCCAAGGACGTATTGACATACCGGAGCCTTACGATCGCAATGATCACCGGGATCGTCGTTGGCTATATTTTGGGTAAGATCATTTAATCGGAATCTAGATGCATTCACAACGTACACAGACTTTTCTGTTAACGATCTCCCCAGCCGGTCACTTGATAGATGCGTCATTGATTCTTGATATTCCGCTGCTCCGCGGCATTTGCCAGCCGCTCCAGGGCTTGAACCTGCTGCATCAGCATGCCCGTTTGCTTTTCGATGAGAGCCAATGAGCGTCGTTGAGGTGATTTTTCACCACTGTACTTTCGCATGAAAAACGCCCAAACGCTAATTAACAGAAGCATCGGCCCCCAACTGACAAGCATTTCAATTAGCATGGATTTTTCTCGCCTAGGCTTGGCGGAGAATTTGGGTTCAGCAGCAACAATGCGGGCCGTGCTTTTAACGTAAAGGTCTTTCGGTTTGTCTGCTTCGTCTCTGACACGAAAGGCCACTTCGTCATGGGGCGGCACAACTATTCCGTAGAGGAGCTGGGTTACGACATCAACTTGCTTGCCCTGACCATCGAAATACTTAACCTCCACTACCAGCTCTTGAGCGCAAGAGGATGACGAGTTTTTGATGGCACCAATTGTCGTAACGATGTTGTGTTCGTCAGTCTGCGCGTAGTTCAGCGACGTGACGCTGATGGACAATTTTCTTGGCAATTGGTCTGGATCGTCTTCGACATCACACGCAAACGCGTGAATCGACACTGCCGCAAGCGTTGCGACAAAGAGCTGGTTTAGCTTGATCATTTAGTCTCCGTATCCGAACGTGAGAGGGCTAACGAGGATTTGGAAAATGTCCCCTCGCATCTTGCCTTGTGTTGGCTCACGCGACAAGATAACGCCATTTTGATTTTCGAACGCAAACATCCGATGGCCCACCACAAAATAATTGGCGCGAACTCCCGCCTCCTCAGACTGTGAAAAAACAAGCGCCTGAACCGCTTCATGTTGCGCAAGCAAACCAAGATCGATATGCAATGGAAGCTGTACTGCCTAATTC
>DATLHW010000393.1:0-6626 GCA_035539675.1 Burkholderiales bacterium
AATCCAGGGCGCGCCGGCGCGAATTCAATCTTGGCGTTTTTCGCTATTGCATCGTGAAGAGAATGCCATTGATCATGCGCGCGCGGCAGCGATGTTCCTCGTACATTGCCCTGCATCCACGGATTGATGATGTAAGACACATCGAAATAGGTGGGTTCACACATCAGATATCGGTTTTGTTTTGTCATGAATTCCCCCGGAGGTTGTCACTCGCTCCATCTCACAGTGTTATCGCCCGCCGCAACGACTTCGAATGCAACATGGCAGAACACACACTCATAGACATGCCGCTTTCTTAACAATCTTGGGTTCCACAGGCCGATGAAACTCAGCGAGCAAATTAGCCTGCTTACGCTTCGCCTGCTCCAGATGCCTGTGCTTAACATGGCCAAAACCACGGATATCCTCGGGAATAGAAGCAATCGCAACTGCTGTCGCGTGATTCCCGGCGCTAAGCTTCGCCAGCAATCCCTCCATGATTTTCTCGTACTCCACAATCAGCGCGCGCTCCATTTTTCGCTCTTCGCTGTAACCGAAGATATCCAGCTTGCCGCCACGCAATCCCTTCAACTTTGCAAGCAATTTAAATGCCGTCAACATCCATGGACCAAAGGTGCGTTTCACGGGTTCTCCAGTGGCGTTCTTTTGTCCCATGATCGGCGGAGCCAAATGAAACACCAACTTGAAATCGCCTTCAAATTGTTCCTTTACGTGGGTCAGGAAATCACCCTCCGTGTACAGTCGGGCGACTTCATACTCGTCTTTGTAAGCCAGCAGCTTGAAGTAGTAGCGAGCAACCGCCTCAGTGAGACTTGCCTGGCCTTTACATTGTTTTGTCTCGACCGCACGTACGCGATCAACCAATTGCTTATAACGCTGCGCATATGCAGCATCCTGGTAGGCAGTGAGATATGCAACGCGTCTCGCAATGACTTCATCAAGCGTTGTCGAAAGATGCTCACTGTCGGATAACGCTTCCGCAGGCTTGGCCAATCGCTCAACAACAGAAAGATCATGCGCAGCTTGGCGCCCCCATAGAAAGCTCTTTTTATTCGACTCGATTGCAACGCCATTCAACTCTATGGCTTGAAGAATGGCCTCGGCGGAAAGCGGGATGAGCCCTTTCTGCCACGCATACCCAACCATGAATAGATTGGTAGCGACAGAATCGCCAAAAAGCGTTGTCGCAAGGCCGGTAGCATCGACGAAATCAGTCTTGTCAGCGCCGATGGCGTCCAAAATTGCATTCTGCATGCCAGCGGCGGGAAACTTCGCGTCTGCGTTACAAGTAAAATCGCCGGTCGGCGAACGATGACTATTGATCACGCCGTAGGTAACACCCAGCTGCATCTTTGCTAACGCCTCGTCAGAAGCGGTCACGACAAGGTCACAACCTAAAACCAAATCGGCTTCTCCAGCGGCAATTCGCACCGCATGAATATCTTTGGGTCGGTTAGCCAGTCGCACATGAGACGTGACCGCGCCCCCCTTCTGTGCAAGACCAGTCATATCAAGAACGGCGGCGCCTTTACCTTCAATATGAGCCGCCATCCCAAGGATGCCGCCGATTGTCACCACGCCTGTTCCACCGATGCCTGTTACGAGAATGTTGTAAGGACGTGTGATCTCCACGAGTGAAGGGATTGGCAAATTCGCGAATACGTCCGAGTCATCCAACGCCGCTTTTCGTTTCTTCAGCGAACCACCCTCGATCGTCACGAAGCTTGGGCAAAATCCCTTCACGCAGGAAAAATCTTTGTTACATGAGGACTGATCAATGGTGCGCTTGCGACCGAACTCCGTTTCCAGCGGAATGACAGATAGACAATTCGATTTCACCCCACAATCGCCGCAACCTTCACAAACCGCTTCGTTAATCACCACTCGTTTCGCAGGATCAGGATAAGTTCCTCGCTTGCGTCGACGTCGCTTTTCAGCGGCGCAAGTCTGGTCATACACCAACACGGATACGCCGGGGGTCTGCCGCAATTCCTTCTGAATTTGATCCAACTCATCGCGATGGTTGACGTCCGCATATGACGAGAAGCCAGCATCGCCTCTGTACTTTTCGGGCTCGTCGGTGACCACCCGAATCGTACGAACGCCTTCAGCTTCCAACTGTTTAGTAAGTTGCGGCACGGTCAAACTTCCATCGACTGGTTGCCCACCGGTCATTGCGACAGCATCGTTAAACAGAATTTTGTAGGTCATATTGACCTTGGCTGCAACGGCAGCTCGCACCGCGAGAATTCCCGAATGAAAATAGGTGCCATCACCAAGGTTGGCGAACACGTGGCGCTCCTCGGTGAACGGAGCCTGCCCAACCCACGGTACGCCCTCCCCCCCCATTTGCGTAAACGTCTGCGTATTACGGTCCATCCATAACACCATGTAATGGCAACCGATGCCAGCCATCGCGCGGCTGCCTTCGGGAACGACTGTGGAGGTATTGTGGGGGCAGCCAGAACAGAAATAGGGAATCCGGGGAATGCGCTCGCGCGGAACAGCTAACGCCTTTTCCTTCGCCTCTAAAAATGCGAGACGCGCTTTGATAGATTCGGAGGTGTAAAACCGCGCGATACGTTGTGCAATCACTCGCGCGATCATCGCAGGAGTGAGCTCACCAGCAGCCGGCAGCAACCATTCACCGCGATGGACATCCCACTCGCCGCGCTCGTCATATTTGCCAATGACACGGGGACGAACATCTTCGCGCCAGTTGTAGAGTTGCTCCTTCATCTGGTATTCGATGAGCTGCCGCTTCTCCTCAACCACCAGAATTTCTTCCAGTCCTTCCGCGAAATGACGCACGCCATCTGGCTCCAGCGGCCATGGCATGCCGACCTTATAAACGCGAATCCCAATCTCGGCCGCATGGCGTTCATCAATCCCCAAATCTTCCAGCGCCTGCATCACATCGAGAAAAGACTTCCCCGCTGAAATAATGCCCAACTTCGGGCGCGGACTATCGACCACGATATGATTTAGATTGTTAACTCGCGCGTACGCCAAAGCCGCGTAGATTTTGTCGTGTTGTAGCCGCAACTCCTGCTCAGCGGGAGCATCTGGCCAGCGAATACTCATTCCGCCATGTGGCGCCAAAAAATCCTCCGGTAGCACGATGTTGGGAATGTGCGGATCAAACTCTATGGATGCCGAGGAATCGACGGTGTCTGAAACAAGCTTGAAGGCGATCCAACAACCGGAATAACGGGACATCGCAAAGCCGTGCAGACCGAGCTCGATAATCTCCTGCACGCCAGCCGGATAAAGCACTGGAATCATCGCCGCATCGAAGGCGTGTTCGCTCTGATGCGGCAATGTCGAGGACTTACAAGCGTGGTCATCGCCTGTTAGCAGCAATACGCCGCCATGTTGGGATGTTCCGGCAGCGTTGCCGTGCTTGAACACGTCCCCACAACGATCCACCCCAGGTCCCTTGCCGTACCACATGGCGAATACGCCGTCGTATTTGGCGCCCTTGAACAGATTAACCTGCTGCGAACCCCATACAGCGGTCGCGGCAAGCTCTTCGTTCACTCCGGGCTGAAAACGAATGTGGTGCTTTTCGAGATGTTTCGTGGCCTTCCATAGCGCCTGATCGAAGCCCCCTAACGGCGAACCTCGGTAACCTGAAATAAATCCCGCCGTATTCAATCCCGCCGCCTCGTCGCGGGCTCGCTGAATCATAGGCAGTCGTACGAGTGCTTGTGTTCCCGTGAGATAGACACGACCGGAGTCAAGCGTGTACTTGTCCTCCAGAGAAATCGGAAGGGGCGCATTCATCGAAGCTCCTCAAAAATCGTGTTTTTGGGATATAGCATACACCTTCGAAAATTGTGTTTCCGAGGTGTGTGAAGACGTTTAAAGAATACGCTTCTTTATTTTGGAGGTACAAACATTAGGGGAGTCGCCTACGAAATGAGGCTATTCGTACGAGTATTACGAAGAAGTCCGGCGATAACACCGGGAAAACTGCCGCGCCTTATATCAAAGGCAATTGAACTTATTAACCGCGAACTTGCATATCAGCGCGAACACAGCGCAACAACTCATAACTATATTTTCCATTGAACCGCTCAAAAACTGGCTTAAGCGCTTCTCGTTGCGCCTCGGGCAACTCCTGCATCGCAGCCTGAATGACGCCAATTTCCTCATTGGACAACGCAGTGACCTCTTGCAACGAGAGTGCGCCTCCCTCAATCGCGCGTGCAAGGTGTGTGTATATCGTGGATACCTTTAACCCTCGCAATTCCGCAATTTCTTCAGGCGTTCGCCCTGCTTTTATTAAAGCCAGTGTCACCGCAGCAGTTTCACTCGATTCTTGATCATCGTTTGACGGTGGTTCTTTCGGATTTTCAAATGAAGCAGATGGACCTGCCTGCTTTTCATGGGAACTCAGCGCTTCCAAAAACACTTGCCCATATTGCTCTAATTTGCGAGCGCCTACGCCGCTGATGTTAGCGAACTCAGCAAGAGTTTTTGGGTGTTGCGCCATCATTTCCAACAATGTCGCATCATGGAAGATGACGTACGGCGGCACCTCTTGCTCCCGAGCTAATCTGAGACGGGTACTACGCAACGTTTCCCATAATGCTTCATTTTCCGGTCTCACGCCGCCATGCCGACTAAGCGCCTTCGGTTGTTTCCGTGATTTCTCTTTTCGTGGGCTTTCCAATCGAAATGTCACTGATTGCTCACCCTTCAATACCGCCCGGCTTATTGAAGTAAGCTGCAACCCACCATAGCCCTCCAAGTCAACCGTCAAAACGCCCGTGGCCGCCAATTGTCGGAAAACCCCACGCCATTGCAGTTCCGTGAGCTCCTTGCCAACGCCAAACGTACTCAATCCGTCGTGGCCAAACTGCTTTACCTTTTCCGTCACTTTGCCCAACAACACGTCTGTTAAATGGCCAACGCCGAAACGCTGCCCGGTTCGATAAACACATGACAACGCCTTCTGAGCCGCAGTTGTGCCGTCCCATGTTTGTGGCGGATCCAGACAGTTGTCACAATTTCCGCATGCCGTGGGATGATTCTCACCGAAATACTGCAACAAGACTTGCCGGCGACATTTAATGGACTCGCAAAAACCTAATAACGCATCAAGTTTCTGCCGCTCTAACCGCTTCCGTTCCTCGCTTGCCTCAGATCCATCGACCATTTGCCGCAAAGTTACGACATCCGAAAGCCCATACACCATCCAAGCATCCGCAGGCAAACCGTCGCGACCCGCCCGACCCGTTTCCTGATAATACCCTTCAATACTTTTTGGTAAATCTAGATGGGCTACAAACCTGACATTGGGCTTATCAATCCCCATACCGAAAGCAATCGTAGCCACCATCACAATGCCTTCCTCTTGAAGGAAGCGCTGCTGATTCGCACTACGAATCGCAGGATTTAGGCCCGCATGATAAGGCAGCGCCAGCAACCCTTTCGACGTTAAGAATTCGGCAGTTTCATCAACCTTCTTACGGGAAAGACAATAGATAATGCCTGCCTCCCCTTGATGTGCGCTAAGAAAATCCATTAACTGACGGCGATGATCATTCTTCTGGACCATTCGATAACGAATATTGGGTCGATCAAAACTCGATACAAAATGGCGTGCCGCCGTTAATCCAAGGCGCTCGATAATTTCATTCCGAGTCGGTGCGTCAGCCGTAGCCGTTAATGCTATTCGAGGTACCGCCGGAAAACGCTCGTGCAAGATTGATAGTTGACGATACTCCGGTCGAAAATCGTGTCCCCATTGCGATACACAATGAGCCTCATCAATGGCGAAAAGGCTGACATTTGTACGCTCTAACAACGACATGAAACGCTGTGTTAGCAACCGTTCGGGCGCGACATACAACATATCCAGCTTACCTTGTAGCAGCCGCTGCTCAGTATCGTAAGCATCCCTGCCGTCCAGTGAAGAATTAAGAAATGCCGCCTTTACCCCAAGCTGCAACAAAGCGTCTACTTGATCCTGCATTAGGGCAATTAGAGGTGAAACAACAATCGCCACACCTTCACGAACAAGGGCTGGAATTTGATAACAAAGTGACTTCCCGCCGCCGGTCGGCATTAAAACCAAGCAATCGCCTCCAGCAATCACGTGGTCAACAATGCTTGACTGCTCACCACGAAAATTAGGATAACCGAAGATAGAATGAAGAATTTGCTGCGCAGTTGGCGTCACGATGGAAAATCTCGAAGACTGTTAGCTTGAATGATCCGATAATATTACATCCATCACACGTCCAAAGATGGAAATTAAGCTTTCATTCGCCGTCATAAAACTGGATGCAATGCCTACATTGTAGAGATGTACGTCGTAAAGATTTTCGCAGCAACACTCATCCCAGTGTGTTCGTTATGACCAGCGTCATTAGCTCCGCCAAGCTGACCACATCTACACCGCTGAACTGGCGGTATGATCTCGTTGGACAGACGAATAAAAGCTCCGCAGCTTGTTAATAGCTGCGGAGCTTTCTATGGGTTCCTGACGATGACCTACTTTCGCATGGGCAATCCACACTATCATCGGCGCGCGTCCGTTTCACGGTCCTGTTCGGGATGGGAAGGGGTGGTTCCAGAGCGCTATGGTCGTCAGGAGTAACTTGTCGCTGTTGGAC
>DATLHW010000394.1:0-22873 GCA_035539675.1 Burkholderiales bacterium
ACCATGATGACGGTGCTTTGCGTCTCGGCCATGATCGCCATGAGCTCATCCTGAAGGTGGGCGCGAGTTAACGCGTCCAGTGCTCCAAATGGTTCGTCCAAAAGCAGGATATTCGGCTCCATGGAAAGCGCTCGTGCGATACCTACGCGCTGTTTCATGCCGCCGGAGATCTCATTCGGGAGCTTGTTTTCGGCGTGACTCAAGCCGACTAGCTTTAATGCCGCGTGAGTTCGCTCCTTCAGTTTGCTCTTGGATTCATCACCGCTGAATACTCTTTCCACGGCCAGATAAACGTTCTCGAAGCAACTCATCCAGGGCAATAGCGAGTGGTTTTGAAACACCACGGCGCGATCAGGCCCGGGACCAGCAACTTCCCGCCCGCTTACGAGAATGTGTCCATTGCTTGGGCTGGTTAGTCCTGCAACCAAATTAAGCAGTGTGGACTTGCCGCATCCCGAGTGGCCAATGAAGCTGACGAACTCTCCGCGACCAATTGTGAGGTTGATGTCTGAAAGCGCCTGAAAGTCGCCCTTCTTGGTGTTGAACGTCATGTCTACGTTCTCGATTTGTACGATCTTTTCCATTGTTGTCGCTCCCTAGGAGTATTCGAACCGTTTCGCCAGCAACAGCAGGAGCTGTTCCAACAACAGGCCAACAATGCCGACCACGAATATGGCGATGATGATGTGTTCGACGTTGAGGTTGTTCCACTCGTCCCACACCCAGAAGCCGAGGCCAACGCCGCCGGTAAGCATTTCCGCGGCGACGATCACCAGCCACGCGACGCCGATGGAAAGACGAACGCCAGTCATCATGTAAGGAAGCACGGCGGGAAACAGGATCTTGGTGAAGATCTTCCACTCGGAAAGCTGCAACACTTTCGCCACGTTCATGTAATCCGGCGGAATTTGTCGTACGCCCACAGCGGTGTTAATGATCATGGGCCAAATAGATGAAATGAAGATCACCCAGATGGCTGCCGGATTCGCCGCTTTGAACACCATTAAACCGATAGGCAACCAAGCGAGTGGTGATACTGGCCGAAGCAGGCTGATGATGGGGGAGGTCATGTCGGAGAGGAACTTGAAGCGGCCGATCATGAAGCCCAGGGGAATGCCAAGCGCCGCCGCCATGCCGAAGCCGATGCCTACGCGCTTGAGTGAGTTGAGAATGTTCCAGCCGATGCCCTGGTCATTCGGCCCCTTGATGTAAAAAGGGTCGCTGAACAGTACTAGGGCGGAATCCCACGTCTTACCTGGGCCGGGGAGGGCGCCTGTCTGGGCGATCAGCGCCCAAATACTGATAAAGACGGCCAATCCAAGAATGGGCGGCAGAACGAGCCGCACAATCGCTTGCGCCTTAGGGGATGGGCCGGGAGGACGACGTACGGGCGCTTCAACTTTTTTTGTTTCCGTTACGCTTTTTCCGCTGCTTGCGCTGGCGGCTTTTGGGGTCTCGGCTTCGTTAGCCGCCTTCCGTGGCGACTCCGATTTTTCGTGGTCAGGCGCTATGGCGAGCGCGTGCCCTGCTAGGGTGACAACCTTCATTGGTTTCTCCTCGTGCTAATAGCGGGCGTCGAAAAGCTGCTGCGCGGGCTCATTTTCGAGCCTCCGATGCTCAACGTACTGAAGTTGCTCGTACGCCTTGCTCCTCGGCCCGACAGCGGGCCGCTCGCTACGCTTTTACGACACCCTTTGGTGTCTGCGATTACGCTTTTAAGCTGAAACTGCCGGCATATTTCTTGGGATCTTTACCATCCCATACCGCGCCGTCTATCAACTTCGATGTGCGCATCGGATCCTTTGGAACTGGAACTTTGACCTGCGCCGCCGCTTCCTTGAACAGGTCAATTTGATTGACCTTCTTGGCGACAGCCAGGTAGTCCGGATCTTCTTTAAGCAGACCCCAGCGCCGATGCTGAGTGAGAAACCACATACCGTCAGAAAGGTACGGAAAGTTGACCGTGCCTTCGTTGTAAAACTTCATGTAATTCGGGTCATCCCATTTCTTGCCAAGCCCATTCTCGTACTTGCCTTCGAGCCGTTGGTCGATGACATCCACGGGGCAATTGACGTACGACTTGTCGGCGATGATTTCCGCAACCTTGCGCCGATTGGACATGACATCGATGAACTTGGAAGCTTCCAGGATCGCCATCATCATGGCGCGCGCCGTGTTGGGATACTTCTGCACAAATTCTGCAGTTGTACCTAGTGTCTTCTCAGGATGATCTTTCCAGATATCTTGGGTAGTCACGGCGGTAAAGCCGATCTTGTCGTAAATGGCGCGATTGCCCCATGGCTCGCCAACGCAGAAGCCATCCATGTTTCCAACGCGCATGTTGGCTACCATTTGGGGAGGGGGCACGACAATGGATTTCACGTCGTTGAGCGGATGGATGCCATTCGAGGCAAGCCAGTAGTAGAGCCACATGGCGTGAGTGCCCGTGGGGAATGTTTGAGCGAATGTGTAGTCGCGTTTCTCGCTATCCACGAGTTTTTTCAGCGCGGCGCCATCGGTGACGCCTTTGTCCTTCAGCTGATTCGACAGCGTGATGGCTTGGCCATTGTGGTTGAGATTCATCAGCACGGCCATATCTTTCTTTGGCCCGCCGATGCCAAGCTGTACGCCATAAATCAGCCCATACAGAACGTGAGAAGCGTCCAGCTCCCCATTCACCAGCTTGTCTCGAACCGAAGCCCAAGAAGCTTCTTTAGAGGGAATGATTTTGATGCCGTACTTTTCGTCGAACTTCATGACTGAGGCGATGACAACAGACGCGCAGTCAGTCAGGGGAATAAAACCGATTTTTACTTCTTTCTTTTCCGGTCCGTCAGAACCAGCGGCCCATGCTGAATTGCGAATACTTTGCGGTACTAAGCTCATGATAGCTGCACCCGTAACAAGCCCTGATTGTTTTAGAAAATCGCGGCGCGATTTGCCAGTGGTATCGTCCATTCCATATCTCCCTTGATCATACATCACCTGTTAAGGCGAAAGCCTTCTTTAACTGGATGGACGCCGTTGTCCACGATTCCCTGACCGACGCTGGCCGGGCATGTTACTGCCTGCTGGTAGTGCATACGCAAAGCTTGTGCCATGTAGTCTATTTTTGTGTAATTAGATGATGTTTCAAGGAAAGCCCGTGTTTCATTGGGCGGCCTAGGCCTCTTCGATTGGCCTCTTGCACGCACACGCGCAGTGCGCAATATGAATGCGCCGCACTAAAGCGGGCGTCGAAGAAGCGAAAGGAATCCGTTCGCGGTTTGTGGTGAGCGGGCCGCGTTTGAGGGCTGAGCTATTGTCGACGGTTGGCGCGTTGCCTACTCCCGAAGCGGCTGCCCCATGCAGCGAATGGCGCGCCCTGCAAGGGATGAGCAAAGGGAGTGCGCAGCATAATGCTTGGGGCGCGCAGCAAGAGTCCGAACAGCTTTTAGGAGGTGAGGAGCAGTAGTAAGAGCAGCAGATTCGCCGCGAGTGAGAGGCTGGCGGCGATTTGCCAGAAATGCAGGGGTAAACGATCGGCTAAGGGCGTATGCCGACGCGGATTAAGCGATGATTTTTCTCCGCGCTCCAGGAAAAGCAAAAACTCTTCTGCGGTTTCGAAACGATTTTTAGGGTCGCGCGCCACCGCCTTGAAGAGCAGCGCTTCCAGCCAGGATGGAATATCCGGGCGATAGCGCGATGGCGGTATTGGGTCGTTAAACTTTGGCGTCTGAAAGGGCTCTATTTCGCCGTAGGGGTAATGTCGGGTCAGCAGATGATAGAGCGTGACGCCGGCGGCGTAGAGGTCGGTTGAGACATTGGCGGGTTTATCGATGTGGAGTTCCGGCGCCATATAGCTTGGAGTGCCAGCTCGGTTTAACTGTCCGTCCGGCTCCGCGCCGAATCTCGCCAGACCCAAATCAAGAATGCGTAGATGGCCGTCCAAGCCTTCGTGCAGATTCGCCGGTTTGATATCCCGATGCAGGATGTCACGGCGGTGGAGCGCCGCGAGTCCTTTAAGAAGGCGAATGCCAATCTCTTGTACTTCCAAGGCAGAGAATTTCTTGCCGGAGTCAAGCTGCGCTTCCAGTGTTGCGCCCTCATGCCACGTCATTGCGTAATAGATGGCGCTGCGTGGTTCCGAGGTGGACTGTTCTACTTGCGGGAATAATTCTGGAGACAACCGACGGAGTAGCCATTCTTCGGTTAGAAGGCCGGAAATTGCCCGCTCGTCATCGGCGAGATCGGGTTTGAGTGTTTTTATGACCACGCTGCGCGCGTTATCCGTACGCTTTGCTTTATAAAGGATCGTAACTCGCGACTCGTGTAATAGCTGTTCAACAACAAAGCCGTCGATGTGTTCTCCTGGACGTAGGCGTTTTGGTAGATGGAGTTCTTCGTTTCGAGCGATCGTGTCGCGAAGATTTTCACCGGCAAGCTTGTCGACGCGTATAACAATAGCGGTGGCGTTATCCCGGCCGCCAGCATCCAAGGCGGCGCGAATCAGTTGGGACGCAGTATTCGCAGGTTCCGATTCGCTGGACAAGCACTTGAGTATGTTAGATTCGCCCAGAGGCTCCCATACGCCGTCACTAACCAGCAAGAACGTGTCGCCCATCATGAGTTCGTTGCTGGCGTAGTCCAGCACTAAATGCGGATCAAGCCCGACGCCGCGGGTCAGCACATGTCGGAGATCGGGATGATTCCAGACATGATCCGTCGTCAATTGTTTTAGGGCGCCGTCACGAAGAAGATAAATGCGAGAGTCGCCGACATGGGCGACATAGTAACGGCATCCACGCATCACAAGCGCCGACAACGTCGTGGCCATGGCTTTGCCGTTGGAATTGCCAGGGCTTTGGGCGATTAACCATCGATTAAGGGCATTGACGATGGTGTCGATGGTGCGTTGGACTGACCAAGTGTCGGGCGTCGCGTAATAGTCATTCAACAATCCATGAATAACGGATTGAGCGGCTTCGCTACCCCTATCTCCACCGCCAACGCCGTCAGCTATTGCCGCGAGCAAGCCCTTCGTCTCCAAATCCTCTGGAGAAGGGGCGGCAATCGCGCAATGGTCTTCGTTGCGTTCTCGCCGCCCGATATGGCTTGCCTGCCCTACGCTAACTGTGAGCCCCATGGTCGATCGATAGATAAGTTTAGGGAGCAATGTTAGAACCCCGAGGCTCCGGGGGTTCCCGCATGCTACTTCTACTGATGCTGAAGTCTAGATCTTTGCTGTTGTGAGATGAGAGGCTCCCCACGTTGTACGCCAACGGTTTTTGACAGCGGTGAGTCCAGCAAGCGCAATTATGGCGAGCAATGCAAAGGCTACAAAGCCTGCTTGATAACTGCCAGTGAGTTGCCTGGAGTAGCCCAGGCTACTTGCAAGGTAGAATCCGCCGACGCCGCCAGCCATACCCACTAGGCCAGTCATGACCCCAATTTCCTTCCAAAAGCGTTGCGGCACCAATTGAAACACCGCTCCATTGCCCATTCCCAATGCAAGCATGGCGAAAATAAACGCAACAAGAGCCATCCACGCTTCAGGCAAGCCGAAGCTCACGATCGAAATGAAGATCGCGGCGAAAACGTACATGACCGAAAGTGATTTGATTCCGCCAATACGGTCGGCGACAAAACCGCCAAGAGGCCGCACTAATGAACCTGCGAATACACAGGCTGCTGTGAAGTACCCGGCGACAACTGCCGATTGCCCGTACTGTGTGTTGAAGTAGATGGTCAGGGAAGCCGCCAGCCCGACAAAGCCACCGAACGTGACGCTATAGAAGAACATGAACCACCAGGCGTCTTTGTCCTTGAGGATCTTGAAATAGTCGGCGAATGGCTTGGCCGGCGGGCAATTGGGGCTGTCCTTGGCGAATATCATGTAGACCACGAAAACGATGCTCAAGGGAATTACGGCCAATCCAAATACATTGTTCCAACCAAAGGCGACTGCCAAGGAAGGGGCGAACAATGCAGCCAAAGCAGTGCCGCTATTGCCAGCGCCTGCGATGCCTAGCGCGGTTCCTTGATGCTCGGGTGGGTACCAACGTGACGCCAAGGGCAGCGCGACCGCAAACGATGCTCCCGCTACCCCGAGGAAGAGGCCCAGAGTCAGAACGCCGGTGAACGTGGTAACGCCGAAATGCCATGCCCATAGCAGGGCGGCAATAACAATGACTTGGCCGATTGCCCCAGCCATTTTTGGTTTGAGATGGTCCACCAATGTTCCCATGACGAGGCGCAACAGTGCGCCTGCAAGGACGGGCGTGGCTACCATCAAGCCTTTCTGGCCTGCGTCTAGTCCTAGATCCTTGGCGATCTGGACCCCCAGTGGACCGAGCAGCACCCACACCATGAAACTAAGATCGAAATAAAGAAATGCGCTGAGCAAGGTGGGGGTGTGCCCAGCTTTGAGGAAGCTTGATTTCATTGTTTTCCCTAGCATTGATTCCCGCGGCTTTTAACCTGGCCGGTCTTAATTCTAAATAAAAAAGGCGTCCACCTTCTCGTAACTGATGTTAACGAGAAGATGGACGCCTTTGTCCATAGGAAGCAGAGCCGCCGTTGGCTTTGCTTGAAACTTTTGCAAAGCTATACGCAAGGGTTGTGCCACCTGTGGGGAATTTTTTAACTATCGGTGCTAGCTAGGCTGAAACTGGGCGACGCGATTTCTCGCGTGATGATGATTCTTGAGAGCCCGCACCTCTACAGTGCGTTAGGCGGGCTCTTCGCACTAAATAAAGGAGATAATTATCCGAGTAAATCGGCGACAGCCAATAATTGCTTGGCGACGTCGGCAAGACGGAGATTACGTTCCATGGCAAGCTTACGCATGGAGTGATACGCCTCGTCTTCACTCATCTTTTTCTTCTTCATTAGCAGCCCCTTGGCGCGCTCGATGAGCTTGCGATCTTCAAGCTTGGTAGAGGCTTCGGCGAGTTCGGATTTTAGGCGTTGGAATTCGTTGAAGTTGGCGATTGCGGCGTTGACGATGGGTTTGATGTGAGAGATATCAATGCCATCGACCATGTAGGCGGAAACCCCCGCGTGCACTGCGGCTTGAATGGTGTCACTGGAGTGGTCCGCCGAAAACATCACTATCGGGCGAGCTTTACTCTGCCCCATTACGACGATATGTTCAAGCGTGTCGCGGCTGGGTGATTCGGTATCAATAATGATCACGTCCGGCTGCAACCGTTCTACCTGCCGAGTCAGATCGGATGTGCTCGTTAGTTTCGCCACAACCGTAAAACCATTGCTGCTTAGCGCCTCTTCAAGTTGATCGGCGCGGGCGGCGGACTCATCATCAATTAACATCACACGAAGCATAGGTGGGCCGGCATTCTTAGTCGTATGTTGTGTGTGGAGGCGCAATTAGTGTGCCACATACCGATGGAAGGAATCTATTCTACTCGTTTAACCCGATACCAGTAGCGATAGAGGGATCGAAATCCCAACCTTTCGTAAATTTTTCGCGCCACCACGTTGGTTTCTTCTACCTGCAAAAAAGCAATGCGCGCCTGTTGTCGCCAAGCGGCCGTCAATAGACGACAGGTTACTAAAGTTGCGTATCCATGGTTGCGTTGTGTGTTTGGCGTGAATATATCGAATAGGCCGAAATGGTTCCCCTGTTGCATCCCAAAACCGATGCAAACCGGATCGCCGTTGTTGAAGAGTGCTATCGGGGTAAATGGCAAAGGAATACTTTGCAAGCGCGTGCGATGAGCGTCGATTGTCTCCTTCGCATTGCCGCGTAGTGCATGGTTGATTTCAAGCCAATCCTCCAAAGAAAGTTGCTCACCGTCTGACGTCGTCGGTTCGTTTTCCTTATTTTCCAAAGCCAGCGTCATAAGAAGCGTGGGCTCTATTTTTTCGTAACCACGAGTTGCGAGTCGTTGGTCGAGATTTTCTAACTCGGAAAATTCATGTATCCGAAATCGGGGAACTGAGTTTTCACTGGCATAAAAGGTCTCGCAAAAATCGAGTTTGTCGTCGATGGGCTGAGTGGAGGGATAAAGCGCGGTTACCGAATTGGCGCGTTTTACCTTGGAGCTTGGCGAACTGCGTAATACCCACCCGTCGTACATCATTTGCTTCAGGGCGCCAGAAGTGTTGACGGTAAGCTCTTCGAATATTCGGATCTCAGCGGGCGTCATTAGCGACGAATACTTGATTAACCCAATTGGCGATGGCGTCTAGGATCGTGTCCACTTCACCGATAGGTGGGGTGATGTTAAAGGTAAGACCTGGGTGCTTGTTTTGTATCGTGGCGATAATCTTCGGTAGGTCTTCTTTGAGGTGTCCGCCCTGAGCCATAAATAGCGGCGTCAGCGTAATTCGCGTCACTCCACTCTCCGCAAGTGAGTCAACGGCTTTGCCCAAACTGGGGTCCATTATCTCGAGAAAGGCTAGCACGACCGCAACGCCGGGGTGGGCGCCGGCGATACGGTCGCGAATTATTCTGAACGGCTCTGCCCACTGTGGGTCGCGGGCTCCATGGGCGAATAGAACAAGGGCGTGATTGACGTCGGTCATTCTCGAGCTCAGTGTTTTCCCGTGCTTCCGAATCCCCCGTCGCCGCGTTGGCTTTCCTCGAAGTCGTGCACAATGTTGAGATTAACCTGAACCACGGGTACGACCACCATTTGTGCGATTCGCTCCATGGGATTCAGCACAAAGGGCGTCGCGCCACGATTCCACATCGATACAAAAATTTGACCTTGGTAGTCCGAGTCGATCAGTCCGACTAAGTTGCCGAGCACAATGCCGTGTTTGTGACCGAGCCCAGATCGAGGAAGAATCATCGCGGCGAGACCGGGATCGTCCAAGTGGATTGCAATACCCGTGGGAATCAGATGGGTATCGCCAGGGCTGATGGTTATTGGGGCATTGGTGCAAGCGCGCAAGTCCAGACCGGCTGCGCCTGTTGTCGCATAAGCGGGTAGTTGTGAGCGAATCCGCTCGTCAAGAATTTTGATGTCTAGTTTTGGCATATTTATCTTACTTCGAGAAAGGTCTTGAAATTAAAGCAGAGGTTTTAGCGCTGGACGCCTTATTTGGCAAGCTTCGCCGGTCCGTTGGCCAATAACTTTGCGATGTGGTTTATAAGCGCTCTAGCTTGCAATATCTTGGAGCCGCGAGGCAGCGGATGGCGACCCGCGTTATCAATCAAAGTTAGCTGATTCTCGTCAAATCCCATGGCGTTTTGCACAAGGTTAGCGGCGATTAGGGGAATATTCTTTTTCTTCCGCTTGGCCTCGGCATACTCCAACAGGTTTTCGCTTTCGGCGGCAAAGCCCACACAGAACGGCGGGTTTGGCAAAGCTGCTACGTGGGCAAGGATGTCTACGGTTGGCGTGAGTTCGATCGTAAGCGAAGCGTCATTTTTTTTAATCTTCGTGTTTGAGAACTGCGCTGGTGTGTAATCAGCCACTGCTGCAACGCCAATGAAGATTTCCGTCCCCGGCAATGATTGTTTGACCGCGGAAAACATCTCAGCGGCGCTGTTGACGTCAATACGCTTGACTCCAGTTGGAGTCGTAAGTGATGTGGGGCCAGAAATCAACGTTACCTCGGCGCCGGCTTCGATGGCGGCTTTCGCAACGGCGTATCCCATCTTGCCAGAGCTGGAGTTTGTTATGCCGCGTACTGTGTCGATGGGTTCGAATGTAGGGCCTGCTGTGACGATGATTTTTTTGCCAGCTAAGGACTTCGGCTGAAAAAAAACCTGCACGGCATCGAATAAGATTTCGGGTTCTAGCATTCGTCCGTCGCCTACTTCACCACATGCCTGGTCGCCGCTAGCTGGCCCCAGAACATGGACATCATCACTACGAAGCTGAGCGACATTACGTTGGGTGGCCGGGTTTTCCCACATTTGAAGGTTCATTGCCGGCGCCACCATTAGCGGGCAGTCGCGGGCTAAGCAGAGCGTGGAAAGTAAATCGTTGGCTAAGCCATGGGAGAGCTTGGCAAGAAAGTCGGCGCTGGCAGGCGCTATCAGGACCAAGTCAGCTTTTCGAGTCAGGTCAATATGAGCCATGTTGTTGTCTACACGATGATCCCACTGATCAGTAAAGACCGGATGTCCCGAAAGAGCCTGAAATGTTACCGGCGTGATGAAGCGTGTCGCCGCCTCGGTCATCGCCACATTGACATCGATGCCTGCTTTGACAAATAAGCGAGTCAGCTCTGCCGCTTTATAGGCGGCAATGCCCCCGGTGATACCAAGTAGAATCCGCTTTGGCGTTGCTTGAGTCATAATGCTGAGTATTCTACTTGAACGACTAATAATTCGAATATGGCGATTACTGATTGGCCTGCTGACGATAGGCCGCGAGAGAAGTTACTTCTTAAAGGGCCGCCTGCGTTATCCGATGCGGAGCTACTCGCGATTTTTTTTCGCACGGGAATGGCGGGGAAAAGCGCCGTGGATTTGGCCCGAGAGGTTCTTTCAACTTTTGGTTCATTGTCCCGATTGTTTGCGGCTGAAGAAAAAGAGTTCTGCGCCATACCTGGCCTTGGGCCAGCCAAGTTCGCGCAATTGAAGGCTGTGTTGGAAATGGCGCGGCGCGGGTTGGAAGAGGAGCTAACATGCGGTGACGCGCTGTCATCGCCTAAAGCGGTGCGTGATTTCCTCCGACTTTTATTGCATGGACGCCAGGAAGAAGTGTTCGTCGCCATTTTCGTGGATGCCCAGAATCGTGTCATTGCAACCGAAGAGCTATTTAAAGGGACTCTTACACAAACCAGCGTTTATCCCCGTGAAGTGGTTAAGCGTGCGCTGCACTATAACTCTGCAGCGGTAATCTTTTCTCATAACCATCCTTCGGGGCTTGCCGAGCCAAGTCGTGCTGATGAGGCGCTTACCGATGTGCTTAAGCGGGCGTTAATGCTAGTCGATGTAAAAGTCCTCGATCATTTCATTGTTGCTGGCTCCTCTGCAATGTCCTTTGCGGAACGAGGGCTATTGTAAGAAGTGTTGAGATGTTAATTTTGTTGTCCCCCCTTGAGGTATTTAAGCGGCCTGTGGCATAATCGCCGCCTTTCTGCGCACAACTACTTCGAGGTTCAGCCATGGCACGTGAATGCCAAATTACTGGTAAAAAGCCGATGGTTGGGAACAATGTCTCCCATGCAAACAACAAAACTAAGCGCCGGTTCCTCCCGAACTTGCAGTACCGTCGTTTCTGGGTTGAAAGCGAAAATCGGTGGATTAGTCTAAGAATTTCCAATGCGGCGCTACGCACCATCGATAAGAATGGTATCGATGCAGTACTGGCGAAATTGCGCGCCCGTGGCGAACGTATTTAACGGAGGCGGCAATGGCAAGAGAAAAAATTAAGCTTGAGTCTACTGCAGGCACGGGTCACTTTTACACGACTACTAAGAACAAAAAGACCATGCCTGAAAAAATGGAAATCATGAAGTTCGATCCGCGTGCTCGTAAGCATGTGGCTTATAAGGAAACAAAGTTAAAGTAAAGTTTTTTTCTATTGGCGCTATGTTGAGATAGCGCAAGTAGATAAAGATGCTCAAAAAAAACCCGCCAATTGGCGGGTTTTTTATTGCTGTTTTTTCTTTTATGTTGATCTTGGTGTCCCCTCGAGCGCCGCGAGCTTGCCCGCTCCTCCTCCATCGTCGTGCTGTTTCGCCTCGTGCGGGCGAATACGTTATGCCTTAATTCTGATATTTTTAATAAAGCAGTAATCGTGCCGATAAATAGGTTGTTGTTTTTGTTGAAAACTTATTATTTTCCCGCGTGATCTGATAAATTTTCCGACAATCAATTTGCTGATTGAAATAAAAAAGCCCGCATGCGCGGGCTCTTTTAATAACGACTCAATTTATCAAGCATAGCTACGAAGCTGACGCGAGAACTGTTGTAGCGCGACGATTCCACTTTCTTCGGCTCGTCGACACCAGTCTTCAAGTTGCCGCACCAATTGTTCTTTGGAGGCGGTAGATCGCCCCCAGAGAGCGGATAACTCTTGGCGCATGGAGTAGATGGTGGCGAGAACTTTGCTGGATGTGAGTGCGATGTTAAGTGTTGCGCGGTCGCCTTCTGGGAGTTCAGAGGCGTCACGATGCAACCAGTTCTTCACTCTTTCTAAGGCTTTGAAATCTTTCATCTCAGTTAACTTGTTGCTGGCCTTGATGTTGTTGATTTCCACGGCAGCCGTATGCTTTAGGGAGTTTGTGAACTTGGCCAGCACTTCGTAGCGATGGGTAATAATTGCTTGCAAAGTTTCTGCGTCGCATACCGTTTTGAACTGGTTGATTTTGACTTTGGGCGCAACGCGAAGAACCTTCGCGAGTTTGAGCGTTTCTAGTATCCGAATATAAAACCAGCCAATATCGAACTCGTACCACTTGCTAGAGAGCTTTGCTGACGTGCCGTAGGCATGATGATTGTTGTGTAGTTCTTCGCCGCCAATGATGATGCCCCACGGCATGATGTTGCGCGATGCGTCTTCCGAGGCAAAGTTACGATATCCCCAGTAATGACCAATCCCATTAATAATGCCAGCGGCGGTTATGGGAATCCAAAGCATTTGCACAGCCCAAATAGTGGCGCCGACAGGCCCAAATAAAAGCAGATTTACAGCAAGCGTCAAGCCAACGCCATGCCAGCTGTATTGACTGTAAACATTCTTCTCCAACCAGTCGTTAGGTGTTCCATGGCCGAACTTTTCCATGGTTTCCTGATTTTTGGCTTCCTTGCGATACAGTTCCGATCCTTCAAGTAGCAACTTCTGAATGCCAAATACCTGTGGGCTATGAGGGTCATCAACGGTTTCGCACTTTGCGTGGTGTTTGCGGTGGATCGCAACCCACTCTTTTGTGACCATGCCCGTGGTGAGCCAGAGCCAGAGGCGAAAGAAATGGCTAACCGCTGGATGAAGATCTAATCCGCGGTGCGCCTGATGGCGATGTAAGAATATGGTGACCGAAACGATGGTTACATGCGTTAAGGCTAACGCTATTACTATATAGCCCCACCAAGGGAGGTCTAAGAGACCAGTAAGCATCTGAAGATCCTTATGACAAAACAGGTGATGGCCGAGTATACGCGAAGCGTTGTGGGACGCAAGGTGTCCTTTTCTCGTCCATGATCATCCGGTTAGTTAGTGACAAATGGTGAGAAATTGACCTGTATTGTGCGAATTTGGCGGCATTTTATTTTCGCTGTTTGCATCGGGGCTATTCTCGTTTGGGGACCGTTTTAAGCTAATAGCTAAACTTATCCTCTAGCCTTATTTGAGCAAAGTAAATGCCAATATGATGACTTGCCCATATTTTTCTTAATTCACTGATATAGAAGTACAAGCCAAACCCAAGTAAGACTAACGAGGGAATCGTATTTCAGATCCGGCAGAATTTTAGTGCAATGTGCTCTCAAGAATGCATGACGGGAAACGAGTTGACTGGTTAGTCAAGCCAGTTTTGTAGAGTTGAGTTGTAAAATTAATCCAATATATTTAGCACATCGTGACAATTGTTATCGTTGAATCATTTCTTGATCTGGCTGACAATTGTGCTCCCGTATTTAACCAAAAGTTGGCGCCCAGTTATCTATGGCCCTTCGCCTCACTGTTCCCTCAAGTGTTTCTAGTCAAAATCCGCCAGCAGAAACTCGTCCAAAGCAGCTGAAAGAGTGGTTGGATAGTTTGCCGTTAAGTAAGCTTTTTGAATCTTCCCGAGCGGTATGTGATGAATTGGCGAGGTTGAATCGTTTACGTATTTCCGCAGATGAACGGTTGAGGTTGTTGGAAATTTATGCCCCGGTGTTGCAGCAACTTCGCCTTGAGATCGCGGAGGACTATAACAAGGCCCCATTACCCCTTCCGTCAACTAGTCGCCAGGCCGTGAATTTGTCCCGCGAACTTCTCATCGAGGAAGCTTATGCTTACAAGCTCGCCCTTCTTGAGAAGATGAACAAGCTGAAATTATTCGGAGTGCGCAAGCAACTGGAGCCTTTGATAGAGCGGGTGATGCTGATATTGTCGAGCTCGTTGACATTGTCTTATCAATCTTATCTTCCGACTCCAGCAGGCATATGGCATGAAATGCATGAGCTTTATCGCTATGCGTATTTGCAAAAAATGGTTGGAGAGGAGACTAATGGCGCCGGTGTCTCATCAATCGATCGCATTTATAAGCATGCGGTACTAATCGCCCTGGCTGATCCCTATCGTTTATCTCGTACGGATTTACATGATGTTATGCGTGTCGCCACTCAAGTGGCGCCGCTGACTAAGTTGCATTTGATGCAATTGCCCGACACGCAATCGCTTTTTGTGATTCTTCCTGATACTGATAAGCCGCCAAAGCCTGCCTTGCCATCTGGATTGGATGCTGAGCAACGGGGCGTCGAATGGATTGTCGACACTATTATTTTGTTGCGTCGATTGGCGGATGTTCTTGCTGAACGCCAATCTGGTTCAAAACGTCTTTCTGGTAGAGATGTACTTCATGCTGCGCCGGAGGAATTATTGCGGCGTTTAATTCAATGTTGGGGCGCGCCGCACAAACGATTATTACCGCGTCGCCAAGCGGGACAGGCTACTGTACATATCTGCATGGGCATTAGCCGCCTTTGTAAACTGCTGGACAGTAAACACGGCGAAGGCTCTCTTAATCTCCCGTTGCGATCCCAGGCGGGGGCAGTGTGGGAATGGGACGTCGTCAATCAGAGCGCTGTGGGTGTCAAGTTACGTGGAACGCCATCCGGGGACGTGGCGATTAATGTTGGAGAGATTGTCGGCGTGCAACATCGTGGCATTCCAGAGGTTGCTATTGGGGTGGTTCGTTGGGCGCAAACATTTGAAGACGCGAGTGTGGAATTCGGCGTTCAGATGCTAGGTCCTCGTGCCGAAGTTGTGACGCTGGAGCCAACCATTGGGAGCAACGAACTGCAACGCGCGTTGCTGTTACCGGAAATTCAGGCGTTACAACAACCGGCAGCCATCCTTATGCGGCCCGGTTGGTACATGTTGGGGCGCGAGTTTGTATTAACTAACGCGAATCAAATAACCACTATCCGAGCCGGTGCTCTTGTCGCGAAGACTAGTTGTTATGAGTTGTTCTATTTTTTACCAGCTTAGTCAGAGAGTATTGTTTTCAAGGCTCATTAAGATGAGTCTTCGATACATGGTTGTGTTTGCGGCCAAACGGTTTTATGTTTGATTCTCTTGAAAGGACTTGCGCGGGTTTCGTTATTTCTCCGGAGGTCGGGCGAATATCGATTCGAGAGTAAGATCGAGGCTCCCGTCGACATTCTGAGAAATTTTCTCCATGAGCATCTCTAGTTCTTCGTCGGTATGTATGATCTGGGATCCCATTGCTGAATTAAGTACGAATAATCGATAGATATCAGCAAGTCGGATGTCTTCCGGTCGTTTGACCAGAAAATACTGTTTATCCGCATTTCTGCGGGCTATACCTTCTTCAACTAGCCGGTCCAGCAAATCTTCCAAACGCTCGAGCCCAATGGGGAGGGCGTGCCGCAATCCTGCAAGACTAAGGCCCTCATTGTTGTTATGCGCTAAATACAGTGAGCGAAGTACGCGAAGAGCATCATGAAATCTCTGTTGAGGGGATTCTCTGGCCCGCCATGCGTCGCCGCGCCAGTAAGGAATCGACGCCGTAATGACCGCGCCTATTAGAATCACCAGCCACGACGAGTAAACCCAAATGAGAAAAATGGGGAAACTGGCGAATGCGCCGTAAACCAAACTGTATGTGGGAACATTGACCAGATAGATTGCAAATACACGTTTCATCGCTTCGAACAAAATCGCGGCGATGAACCCTCCCAAGAAAGCATGAGGCCGGGGAACAAAACGATTCGGCACGGTTAGATAGAGTAGGGAGAAAGCCAGGGTTGTCAGGCAAATAGGCGCCATCCTTAGCAGTAGTTTGTTTGCGGCGGGAATGACGGATACCCAACCTTTGGAAAGGCCAATGAGGTAAGAGGTGAGCGAAATGCTCGCCCCAATTAGAATAGGGCCTAACGTCAGCATCGCCCAGTAAATCAAGAGCCGATGCAGCAGCGGGCGCGATCTCTTACTGCGCCAGATTGCGTTGAATGCATTATCTATGGTGAACATGAGCATGAGCGCCGTCACGCCTAGCATCGCGGTTCCAATGACCGTCAGACCAGCGGCGCTTTGTGAAAATTGCCCCATGTAGTCGCTGATAACCTTGGCGGAGGCGTCAGGCACCAGATTTTTCAAGATGAAGAATTTAATCTCCACCGTGAGGCGCTCGAACGCAGGGAAGGCGGATACGACCGCAATTGCAATGGTCACCATGGGCACTAACGCGAGCAATGTCGTGAACGTTAAGTTTGAGGCGACCTGTGAACACCGGTCCTCACGAAAGCGATGCGCCACGAAGCGCGTAAAGCCGAGCAGCTGGTTCAGCCTTGAGAGCATAGTTCGCGATTGTTGAAATTGAATGCTAAATACTAGTCTAAAATGGCGGCCGCTGGGCCGCCCCTCAGTCGGAGCGTAGCTCGCTCGCTACACTATCTTAGATAGCTTTTTACAACCTGGCCGTTCCTGAAAGCAGCTATGAAAGACGTCTTGGTCCTCTTTTACAGTAACACCGGCGCCGTGCGTGAAATGGCTCACCTTATCGCGCGGGGCATTGAGCAAATGCCCGGAGCGAGGGCGCGGTTACGGACTGTCCCGAAAATTTCCACGGTTTGTGAGGCTGTCGAGCCCGATATTCCGGCAAGCGGGGCGCCCTATGTTGAGTTGGCGGACCTTGATGAATGTGTTGGTCTGGCGCTGGGCTCCCCCACCCGTTTTGGCAATATGGCGGCGCCCCTCAAATATTTTCTAGATGGCACTTCGTCTTTGTGGTTAAAGGGGGCTTTGTCCGGAAAGCCCGCAGCGGTGTTTACTTCCACCGGTACGTTGCATGGCGGGCAGGAAACCACGCTTGTCTCGATGATGTTGCCACTGCTGCACCATGGCATGTTCATTGTGGGGTTGCCCTATACCGAAATGTCGCTTTCCAGCACTACCACTGGCGGAGCGCCTTACGGCGCCACCCATGTTGCGGGGCTTGCCGACAATCGTCCCATTAGCGACGACGAAAAAACACTTTGCCTTGCGTTGGGACGACGGCTTGCGCAAGCGGCGTTGAAGCTGAGTGTCTGATTCCCTTTTGTATTACCAGATAGCAATAAAGATATGAATTCACGAACGCTTCAAGTTATCGCCAGCGCCAGCCTTATTGCGTTGATTTTTCTCTGTGTACTGTGGGAGTCGGTCCTTGCGCCGCTTCGACCCGGCGGAACCCTGTTAACTGTTAAGGCGTTGCCGCTACTTGCGCCGCTGATGGGCATATTGCACGGCCGTGTTTATACCTATCAGTGGTCATCCATGCTGATTTTGCTGTATTTCATGGAGGGAGCTGTTCGGATGTGGTCCGATCAGGGCATGTCGCAGTGGTTGGCGGCGGGGGAAGTAGGGCTGTCGCTAATATTTTTCGCGACTGCCATTGCTTTCGTCAGAAGTAGGGCAAGGTTGTCATCCTTGCCCTGACACAAGGGAAGGCGCTACGAGGTCTTGGATGCCGTTGCCGAGCGTGCGCGCATCACTTCCAGAAGGGCTGGAATCGCTGGAATTACGACGAGGCAGATGATGAAGATGGAAAGATTGTCTTTAACGAACGGAATATTGCCGAAGAAATACCCTGCATAGCTGAGCGAACTGACCCACAGCACGGCGCCGACGACGCTAAAAAACAAGAAGCGCCGATAGGGCATCTCCGCAACGCCAGCCACGAACGGAACATAGGTTCGGATGATAGGCAGATAGCGAGCGATGATGATTGTTTTTCCCCCATGACGGTCATAAAAATCATGGGCTCTTTTCAAATGCGCACGATTAAAGATCTTCGAGTCTTCCCGTTGGAATAATTTCATTCCCAGCAGTCGTCCCACCCAGTAGTTGACATTGTCGCCAAGCAGCGCCGCGCTGATGAGCATGATGACCAGTAGATGAACATCAAGCGAGCCCGTGGCTGCTAAGGCGCCGGTGACGAACAGCAACGAGTCGCCAGGCAAGAATGGAGTAACGATAAGTCCCGTTTCGCAGAAAATAATCAGAAACAGAATTCCGTATACCCATGTTCCATATTGCGCCACTAGACCGGCAAGATGCTGATCGAGATGTAGGACGATATCGATGAATTGGGTGACAAGTTCCACGCTAATGCCTTTTCTAATTTAATTAGCAACCGCCCCGGGATCGGGTTCGTACAAATATTATTAAAGCAGGTATCCCGGGAACAGCGTGCGCTCAGCACAGGTTCTAAATGCGTCACGGCATCGCATCAGCAGGCTTCTTCTCTTGCTTGATGAAGTCTTCCCGCGATACGCCTAGCCACATCACCAATGGGCTGGCCACAAGCACGGACGAATAGATGCCGAACAAGATGCCGATAGTCAGCGCCAGCGCGAAATAGTGCAGGGTTTCGCCGCCAAAAATGAGCATCGCCGTGACCATCATCTGTGTCGAGGCGTGCGTGATGATGGTGCGGGAAATGGTGCGGGTAATCGCGTTGTCGATAACTTGCGGCGTCGTGAAGCCCCGCATCTTTCTGAAGTTTTCTCTCACTCGATCGAACACGACCACCGATTCGTTTACAGAGTAGCCAAGCACCGCGAGAATCGCCGCCAGGACGGAGAGCGAAAATTCCCACTGAAAGAAGGCGAAGAAGCCGAGAATAATCACCACGTCGTGCAAGTTGGCGATAATCGCGGAAACGGCGAAGCGCCATTCGAATCGGAACGCTAAGTAGACGACGATGCCGATGGCGACGAAAAACAAGGCCAAGATCCCTTTTTCCACCAGTTCGCTGCCCACCTGTGGGCCGACGAATTCCACCCGTTGCAATTTTATGGATGGATCATCTACCTTCATTGCCGCCAGCACTTGCTCGGAAAGCTGGGCGCTGGACAGGTCTTTCTTAAGCGGCAAGCGAATCAGCACATCTTGCGAAGTGCCGAAATTCTGTACGCTCACGTCCGAAAATCCCAGCTTGCCAATTGTTTCACGAATCTTGTTCAGATCCGCCGCCTGCGCATGGCGGGTCTCCATGACGGTCCCACCGGTAAAGTCCACTGACAGATGCAATCCTTTATGCCAGAGAAAGAACACCGCCAGTATGAAAGTCACGGCCGATATCACGTTGAATATCAACGCATGGCGCATGAACGGGATGTCGTTCTTGATCTTGAAAAACTCCATGGCGAACCTCTTCCTATTCTGTAATTAGGCCTTTGCGCCCTTTGGCGCTTTTGTTCGAATCCGGACGCCATACCGTACCGATCGAAACTTTGGCCAAACGTTTGCGAGAGCCATAAATCAGGTTAACCAAACCGCGCGAAACAAATACCGCGCTAAACATGGACGTCAGGATGCCCAGACAGTGCACCACGGCGAATCCTCTAATTGGCCCGGAGCCAAAGAAAAGTAGCGCCACGCCGGCGATCAGCGTCGTAATGTTGGAGTCGAGAATGGTCGCCCAGGCTCGTTCGTACCCGGCATGAATTGCTGCTTGCGGCGTACTGCCCGCGCGTAGCTCTTCCCGAATGCGTTCATTGATAAGCACGTTCGCATCGATCGCCATGCCAAGCGTCAGGGCGATAGCCGCGATGCCCGGAAGCGTCAAAGTCGCTTGCAGCATCGAAAGCAACGCCACCAGGAATAGTAAATTCACCGCCAATGCAAAGACAGAGATGAACCCGAAGAGCATGTAGTACGCGATCATGAACACCGCGATTGCGGCGAAACCAATCCAGGTGGAGTGAAATCCCTTGCTGATGTTTTCCGCGCCGAGGCTTGGGCCTACGGTGCGTTCTTCAACGATTTCCATTGGAGCGGCCAATGCGCCAGCCCGCAGCAATAGCGATACATCGTTAGCTTCCTGCGCGTTAGCCATGCCGGTGATTTGCACGCGTCCGCCGCCAATCTCTTCCTGAATGACAGGCGCAGTGATCACCTCGGCTTTGCCCTTCTCGATAAGCAGGATTGCCATGCGCTTCTTCACGTTTTCGCGCGTCACCTGCCGGAAAATTCGAGCGCCTTTTGCATCCAATGTCACATGGACGGCGGCGCGACCACTTTGTTGATCAAAGCCGGGAGCCGCATCAGTTATGGAATCGCCCGTCAACGCTACTTGTTTCTTAACCACGACCGGAGCGCCGTCCCGCTCCACGAAGAACTGGGAGTCGAACGGAACCTGGCCTTGCTGGGCGGCGATAATGTCCGCTTCCTCATTCACCAGCCTGATCTCCAGCGTCGCGGTACGTCCCAGAATTTCCTTTGCCTTCGCGGTGTCCTGTACGCCAGGCAATTGCACCACGACCCGGTCCGGACCTTGCTGCTGGATGATAGGTTCGCTGACGCCAAGTTCATTCACCCGATTACGCAGGGTGGTGATGTTCTGCTGTAGCGATGCGTCCTGAATACGTTTCTGTTCTTCAGGCTTGACTGTTAGGGTAAGGCGAAACTCGCCATCAATGCTGTCTTCCTTGATGGCAAGCGCCGAATAGCCAGACTCGACCTCCTTGACCGCCTTGTTCTTGGCTTCCTGGTCCTTGAAGCGCACGGTGATTTTTTGGCCCTCCCGGGAGATGCCGGTGTAATAGATTTTCTTTTCGCGGAGTTGGGATCGAATGTCATTGCCGAAGCTTTCGACCTTTTTGTCCAGCGCCGCCTTCATATCCACTTGCATAAGGAAATGCACACCGCCGCGCAGATCCAGACCCAGATACATTGGCAATGCCCGTATGTTTTGAAGCCATGTCGGGGAATTGGAAATCAAGTTCAGGGCGACGATGTAACCTTCCCCCATTTTTTCGGCGAGTACGTCTTTCGCCTTCAATTGAGTATCCGTGTCCTGAAAGCGCACCTTCACGCTACTGGCGTCCAACACGGCGCCCGTATAGGGAATGTTCGAGCCTTTGAGATGTTGCTCGATACTGGCGAGCAAACCGGCGTCGGCTTTAGCCGTGGCGCGCAAGGGCGATACTTGCACCGCCGGGGCTTCGCCAAAGAAGTTGGGTAACGTGTAGGTGAGGCCGATCAGCAGCGCAACGGCGATGAGGATGTATTTCCAGAGCGGATATCGGTTCATGGTCTTATCTGTATGGGGCGAGGCGGAATAGGTGGAAGCAGGGGGAGTTCCCCCGCTTCACGCCGAGAAACTTACTGCGCTGCCTTGATGGTGCCCTTAGGCATTAATTGCGATATGGCGTGTTTTTGTACGGCGATTGTCACGTTATCGGCGATTTCGAGCGAGACGAACCCCTCGTTGATTTTGGTGATCTTGCCGAGCAGGCCGGCGGCCACGACTTCGTCTCCCTTTTGCAGACCTTCGAGCATGGCCTTATGCTCTTTGGCGCGTCGCAATTGCGGGCGAATAATCATGAAGTAGAGCAGCACGCACATGATGATGAATGGGAGCATTCCCCCGATGCTTTCCCAGCCGCCAGGGACTGTTTGAGCGTAAGCATTGCTGATGAACAAAGTAATCTCCTAAATAAATCTCACCTGTTTAGAAACCGCCTTAAAAGGTACTGCGGCGGCCGATTTTAAACACGTTCTCTAAAATCGCAGGCCAAATAACCATTTAATAAAGCACGCCATTCTACACGCCTCTCCGAGCCTGCCGAAAGCCAGCGACGAATTCCTCGAATCGTCCGGCCTCGATCGCCTCTCGTATCTCCCGCATCAACGTTTGATAGTAGTAGAGGTTATGGATGGTATTGAGTCGGGCGCCGAGGATTTCGTTCACTCGTTGCAGATGATGAAGGTAGGCGCGGGAGAAATTCTGGCAGGCGTAGCAGCCGCAGGTTTCGTCGAGTGGCCGAGGATCGGCTTTATGTGCGGCGTTACGGATCTTAATATCGCCGAAACGTGTGAACAGCCAACCGTTGCGCGCGTTGCGGGTAGGCATTACGCAATCGAACATATCGATGCCAGTACTAACCGCTTGAACAATGTCCTCCGGCGTTCCGACTCCCATCAAGTAACGCGGTCGGTCCGCAGGCAGTTGCGGCGTGGTGTGGGCCAGCACTCGCATCATGTCGTCCTTTGGTTCTCCTACGGAGAGTCCGCCAATCGCGTAACCGTTAAATCCAATGTCCGTGAGTCTGGCCAGCGACTCATCGCGCAGTTTCTCGTACATGCCCCCCTGAACAATGCCGAATAAGGCGTTTGTATTTCCTTCATGGGCGCGTTTGGAGCGCTCCGCCCAGCGCAGGCTTAGCCGCATGGAGTCAGCCGCCTCGGATTCGGTGGCGGGGTAGGGCGTGCATTCGTCGAAAATCATGACGATGTCGGAATTCAAGGACCGTTGAATCTGCATCGATGTTTCCGGCGTCAGCATCAACCGATCGCCATTCACAGGCGAGGCGAATTTGACGCCTTCCTCGCTTATTTTGCGTAATGCTCCGAGGCTAAAGACCTGAAAACCGCCGGAATCCGTGAGAATTGGACCTTGCCAGCCCATAAAACGGTGCAGCCCGCCATGCGCTTCAATAACATCCATCCCGGGGCGTAGCCACAAGTGAAAGGTATTGCCGAGCACAATACGCGCACCGATTTCGTCGAGTTCGTTGGGGGCCATGGCCTTGACCGAACCGTAGGTGCCGACCGGCATGAATACCGGGGTTTCCACCACGCCATGCGCCAAGGTCAAGCGACCACGGCGGGCGGCGCCGGATGTTCCTAGAAGCTGAAAATTCATTTGATTAGGTATGCGCCAAAAAATGCTGCGCGATTATACCGTTGACGGCTTCATGCGCCTCGATAAATCGTGAGGCGCGACCAAGTGGGCAAGCCGAAAACGAATT
>DATLHW010000395.1:0-3204 GCA_035539675.1 Burkholderiales bacterium
GTGGTCAACGGCGTATAGGCCGTGTTGGGCTTACTCAGATATTGGGCAAGCGCATGACCGAGTGCAGCGGAAATACGGGAGATCATGCGCTTGCAGGGACTACAGTAGACATTTCGATAAAGCGTCTGAGGCCGCTCGCGATCAACTTCGCGCTTCGGCCTTTCGAAATGACCTTATGGGCCATCTCAAAGCTACCGCCCCTCTTGATCCAGTAAGAACTCCAACGTATCCCCGCCCACCTCGATGACATCATGAGGCGCAAGCGCTCGAGGCCCCTTGCCAATAAGCTCTCGATTTACGCGTGGAAAAGGCCCATCGACATGCGTTATGAAATAACCCATGGGCCGCCGGGTAATTACCGCCAACTGCTCGCCCGCCCGCCCAAAAGCCGCGACCACCCGATTGAGTTCGATGATATTCGGCGCACGCGGGCCAAAAAGCACTTTAACGCTGCCCTTGGGAAAACGCGTCTTGACCGCGCGCGCCGTGGCGCCAATTTCCTCCGGCGCTATTTTGGATTTTTGCTGGGAGCCGCCTCCAGGTAAGGCCTCAATCAGCATGGTGTGTTCTAGATTGATGTCCCCGGCCTGTTTGGGATTCAAGTAGCGTAAATTGAAAGGCCCCACATCAATTACATCGCCATGGTGAAGAATCTGGCGAGTAATGCGCGCGCCATTGACGAAGGTCCCATTGCTGCTTTGCAGGTCTTCAATAATCTGATCGTTGCTAACTGTCGTGATAGAAGCATGCTCCCTGCTCACCGCCGGATCTTCAACGACTACCTCGTTATGTTCACCTCTTCCGATGACCAGCCGCTCTTTATCGATAAAGTATTGGTGCAACACTGCGCCGTTCGAACTTAACACCAGCTTTGCCATTCTTCCTCCTCTCAAGGCGCCTCGTTAACTCCGCCGCCGCCCTCAAATACTTTGCGAGGGCGGATACACATCGCCCTATTTCATCCAGCCAAACAATTTGCTGGTCCAACCTTTCTGCTCCGTTATGGGGAAAGACTCCCGCACCTTCACGAGAATCACGGAAACGTTGTCGTACCCACCGTAGTCATTAGCCGTCTGAATCAAATGAGCAGCCGCAAGCGGTAGATTAGACTTCAAAGTACTGACGATGAGTTCTATGTCGGCGTCTTCCACAAGGTCGGTTAGGCCATCCGTACATAATAAAAATATGTCCTCAGGCGATACCAACTCTTCGCGCAATTGCGCGGAGACGCGCTCCTCAATTCCCAGCGCCTTGGTTACTAGGTTTCTATTGTGGGATTCGCGGGCGTCTTCGGCAGAAATCATCCCAAGCTCCACCTGATCCCTCAACAGCGAATCGTCACGGGTTAGCAACTGCAGGCGATCGTCCCGCAAACGATATATGCGGGAATCGCCAATATGGCCCAAAGTCACACGATTATTGAAGAAGACCGCCATGGCAAGCGTAGTGCCCATGCCCTCATACGTTCTCCCTTGCGCATCCCTGCGACTTTTAGAGGCCTTAAAAATTGTTTCGTTAGCCTGACTCACGACTTGATCAACGGCATGTAACTGAGAGTGGTGACCAACACCCGATCTGAATCCAGTCACTTTGGCCTTAAGTCCGCCAGAAACGGCATCCACGGCCATACGGCTCGCCACTTCTCCAGCGCGATGCCCGCCCATGCCATCCGCAAGAACAACGATGCCATTCTCAGCATCGGCCACCAAAGCATCCTCGTTATAAGTGCGTACTTTGCCAGCATCGGTAAGACTGACAACTTCCAGAGAATTGCCTAGCATCTTCCAAGTTTCCTAAGTGGGGAGGAGTTAATTAATTAAGCCCCAAGCCTACAAGCCCGGGGTGTTAAATGTATCACAACGCCTACATTGGAAGCGGGTCGCCTTGACAGGGCCATCCCGAAAATCTAATGTTGCTGCTCCTCCCTGTGTAAATGTTTGATTGGTGATAACTTGCAGAAAGAAATACACGCACCGCAGCTTATGCCAATCCACCAACTAGGCCGCTACGAAATCATCGGCGAGTTGGGTCGCGGCGCCATGGGTATTGTATATAAGGCGCAGGATCCGCTCATTGAACGCGTCGTGGCTGTCAAATGCGTCGGCATCGGTATGTCGCAAGAGGAGACTGAGGCCTTCGACCAACGCTTCTATCGAGAAGCCAAATCTGCAGGGCGCCTTAATCACCCCAATATAGTCACCATTCACGATGTCGGTAAAAGCGGGGATCACGCTTATATCGCCATGGAATTCCTGGAAGGACAATCGCTACGGGAAATACTGGATTCAGGTGTCGTTCTTCCGCTAGATTTAATTTCCGACGTCATAGCCCAAGTCGCCGACGGTTTGGCCTTTGCGCACCAAAATGCGATTGTGCATCGCGACATCAAGCCAGCGAACATCATGGTGCTTTACAACGGGGCGGTCAAAATCACCGACTTCGGTATTGCCTTGTTGCCGACTGGCTCCCGGACCATGGCAGGCACGATCTTTGGATCCCCGAAATATGTTTCGCCAGAGCAGGTCGTAGGAAATCAGGTGGATGGGCGATCTGACATATTTTCACTAGGCGCAGTGCTTTACGAATCACTCACCGGAGCCCCTCCGTTTACCGGCGATGAATTGAACGCCATTCTTTACAAAGTGATCAATGAAATGCCACTGCCGCCCAGCAGTCGCAATCGAAGGATCCCGCCAGCATTTGACTATATCGTTATGAAGGCGATGGCGAAACTTCCTAGCGAACGTTATCAAACAATTCAGGAAATGGCGGTAGATATCCGCAATTACCTGCAATTGACGCCACCAGCAGCCACCACCGCCCTCGCCACACAAACGTTGGAGCGACGCTCGGCCCGACGACCGAAAGCTGAAGTCATGGTGCAACCGGTGGTCACGGTAGTGGCGACGCCCCGATCGACCGTTCTTTCTAAGTCCCCCCACACATTAAACGCGCAAACCTCCCGCAATTCTCAAGGCGAAGCAACTGTAAGGATTGACGCTGCGGCCAATGATGCTATGTCGCTTGAAAGTCAGGCAACGACGCCAAGCGGCAATAGCCTTGGGCGGCGCAGTAAACTCATCATCGCCGTATCAATGGTTTTTTTGGTGCTATTCGCTGCATGGGTTTACTTCCAATCGCGCGGGACAACAGATAAACAAGAGCCAAGTCAATCTGGCGACTCCAACATAGTCTCGCCTGAAC
>DATLHW010000396.1:0-4867 GCA_035539675.1 Burkholderiales bacterium
GTCTCCCGCTGCAACACGTCACACTCGTGGCAAGCAATTAGAGTCGATGAGGACATTGGTTAGGTTGAAGCGAGAAGGCGGAAAACATGATCTCTGTTGAGATAGGGGATTGTCAAACAAGCAGCGAGATGAATGCTTCGAAAACCGGGAGTCGCGAACTCAGATGCACGCTTGATGATCTCACCGCATGTAGGAGCGAGCTTGCTCGCGATTGGTAGTGGGGCCCCAGACGCAATCGCGAGCAAGCTCGCTCCTACATGCGGCGGAAAAACCTTTGGGGCGGTTGCCCTGAACTACACCCTATCCAGAAAAATTTCCGTCCGATCCACAAGCTCGAAGCAATCCCCCGGCCTGCCGTAGTCCCACCTTTCCACATTACATCGACTTAATTTGTCGCCCCCCGAATGACGAATCAAATTAACTGAATTCGGCGCCTCGCTACGCAGCCGCGAAGACACGGCCGTCCCCGCCTGCGCAACCCACGCGTCGCGGGATAAATCATCAAGACGCTCCTTCAATGGACGAACATACGGCAGATGAATGTGTCCACCAAGCAATAAATCCACGCCGGCATTCACCCAGGCCCGCACCGCATCATCGCCGCCATGAAGCAAATTTCGCTCGTCTTCCGGACGCGTCACGTGCACGGGCTGATGCGTCACGACGATGCGCAATTGATTCGGACGAGCCTGATGTAAACGTCGTGAGACTCGCTCTATCTGCTCGCTGGACACCTCTCCATCCTTATGACGGGACGGTCGTGTCGTATTGACGCCGATGACAAGAAAATCAGCCGACTCCAAAACCCGCTCCAAGTCCGAGCCAAACTCCCGTTGATGATTCGCATAGGGCGCGAACATACGCGCGACGAGATTGAAAAGCGGTATATCGTGATTGCCCGGAACCGCCAGCATCGCTGCCGGCGCCAATCGATCGACGAATTCGCGCGCCGCCTTGAACTGCGATCGTCGCGCACGTTGCGTGATATCGCCGGACAAGACCACGACGTCTGGCGCCTGCTCACGCGCCATGCGCAGTAGCGCGTCCACGACGTTTGGACGCTCGGTACCGAAATGCGTATCGGATATGTGCAGCAATAGGCTCATGCCGCACTCGCCGCCGGGACAAGCAGTAGTAACCGCTTCGCCGCCACCTCGAACGTCAGGGGCGTGCGAATCCGGGTGACCTCTCCATCCATGGCTACCTTAATTCCTCGACGTCCAAATGGAAGCCAAGGTTGCACCGTCAGGCGATCGAAAGCGAAGCTCCGCACGTTCGTCGATTCTCCCAATTGGCCCAAGGCGCCGCGAAGCAGCAGCCCGAGCATTGCAAACATACCGACAGGCTTCACGAGAATAGCCGCCAATTTTCCCTGCTCGACCGCATCCGCCTCGGGAAGACCAATCTGCTTGAGCTGCAGCAGGTTATTGCCGACGAACAAAGTGGATGTGCGTAAGGTCTGCATCTCATTGCCTTGATGAAGATTAATCACCAAATGCCGATTCTCGCGCAGCATCGTCATCAATCCGGACCACAACGCAATCCATCGCTTGCGGCCGAATTGCTGCTTGTACGCTTCGCGATCCTCCAACAATTTTGGATACAGCCCCAAGCTCGCATTAACGAGAAATAAATGATCATTCACCAAGCCCACTTGAACGGGCCGAATCGTCGCGCTCAACAGCGCCTTGGCCGCTTCCGCCGTATCCGAAGGAATGCCATGGGTACGACTAAAATAATTGAATGTGCCTTGCGGGATGACGCCAAACGGTCGCCCACTGTTCAGCGCGGCATGCGCAACGGTGTTGATCGTGCCATCGCCTCCAGCAGCAACGAGAATTCCCTGCCTTCGAACAGCAAGTTCCGTGGCGCGCCGCGTTACGGATTGAAGGTAATGCGGATCATCGACGACAAGCAACTCATGCTCTCGTCCGGCCGCGTCAAGGACGCCACGAATAATCTCGCTCGCCTCCCGCGCATCGCCACTGCCTGAGCCGACATTGAGGATAATAAATAGCGGATCTTGCTGCGGACTATCTTGCTCGTAAGGTTGTAGCATGTTGATGATATTCGGCGACTCGATGAGAATCGCCTGGTTGGTAGGAGGGATGCCGTGGCGATGGGGCGCGCATTTCTTATTGATTGGACCTTAGCGGATAAGAGGCGAGGCCTCAATAGACATCTGTCGGACCGTGAAGTTTCAAATCCGTCTGTTCGTTCCGTAGGAGCGAGCTTGCTCGCGACGCAACGATCATTCGCGAGCAAGCTCGCTCCTACAATACTCCGTTCAATTGTCCTAGAGAGTTGAGGCGTCCGGGTCGCCCAATTACCGGAATAGTGATTAAATCCGTGGTTTCCCCTTTCTACTCTTAGGAGCGTTAACGTGGCCGGATCCAGTCTTTTAGCTCTGATTGACGACATCGCCACCATTCTGGACGACGTCGCGGTGATGACGAAAGTCGCCGCGAAGAAAACGGCTGGCGTGCTGGGCGACGATCTGGCGCTCAACGCTCAGCAGGTGTCAGGCGTCCAGCCCGACCGGGAGTTGCCCGTGGTGTGGGCAGTGGCCAAAGGCTCCGCCAAGAACAAACTCATTTTGGTGCCGGCGGCGCTCGCCATTAGCGCTTTCGCGCCGTGGGCGGTTACGCCGCTGTTGATGATTGGCGGCGCATTCCTCTGTTATGAGGGGTTCGAGAAGCTCGCTCATAAATTTTTGCACGCAAAGGAAGAAGACAACGCGCATCATGCCGAGCTGGTGGAGGCGCTGGCGAACCCTGCCGTCGATATGGTCGCCTTTGAAAAAGAAAAGGTTAAAGGCGCCATTCGCACGGACTTTATTCTTTCCGCCGAGATCATCGCCATCACGCTAGGCACAGTAGCGACGGCGTCATTTGGTAAACAAGTCACCGTACTGACAGGTATAGCGGTGATCATGACGGTTGGCGTTTACGGATTAGTGGCTGGCATCGTCAAGCTGGACGACGCGGGGCTGCACCTTAGCCGGCAAAACAGCGGTTTTCTGCAACGGATTGGTAAAGGCGTATTAGCCGCCGCACCTTACCTGATGAAGAGCCTATCCGTCATAGGAACCGCGGCGATGTTCATGGTCGGCGGAGGCATCCTGACTCACGGCATTCCCGGCGCGCACGATCTGATTCACAACTTGGCCCACGGCGCTGGCGAGGTTCCCGGTATCGGCGGTATTTTAGAGGCCATCACGCCCACGCTGGTGGACGCCTTGGTTGGCATCGTGGCAGGCGCGATTGCGCTGGCTGGCGTGACAATTGTGGGACGCATTTTTCGCGGATCAAAAAAGCCGATCGCGAAGGCCGATACATTGTAAGGAATCGTTTGACTCGACTCCGCGGATGGTTCATATATTACTTTTAAGGTAAACTTTTCGCCCCATGGACGACGTTACTCACTTCATTACCGGCTTCGGTCGGTTTCAAAAGAAATATTTCAGCGCCAACCAGGATCTCTACGATCAGTTGCGGATGCGGCAACGGCCCAAAGCGTTAGTGATCGCTTGCTGCGATTCTCGCGCCGATCCGGCGATCATCACCGATTGCGATCCCGGCGAATTATTTGTCGTGCGCAATGTGGCCAATCTCGTGCCGCCCTATCAGGCGGACGGCGGCTACCATGGCGTCAGCGCCGCTTTGGAATTTGGCGTGAAGAGCCTGAATGTCGAGCATGTGATCATCCTCGGACATGCATTGTGCGGCGGGATAACAGCGTTGATGCAAGGCGGCTTGGCGGAAGAGCAATCAGAGTTCATTGGACCCTGGATGCGCATCGCCAGTCGCGCGCGAACGGACGTCAAGACTCGTCTTTCGCACCAGCCGTTCGACGCTCAGGTAAGAGCTTGCGAAAAAGCGGCCATTCTCACCTCCCTTGAGAACCTGACGACATTCCCCTGGATTGAGGAGCGAGTCAGTGCCGGAACTCTGCATTTACACGGGTGGTATTTCGATCTGGTGAATGGCGCATTGCTGGGTTACGACTTCGATTCAAACCGATTCAAACCGCTAGTAGGCGCGCCGCTTAAATCCAATACGCTCTAAGATAGCGCAATTCTTCCTCCGCAGGGCCAATCATGGAAAACAACGAAACCAGCACCGGCCCGCTTGCCGGTCTCAAAGTTTTGGAAATGGGCCAGCTCATCGCCGGCCCATTTTGCGCTCGCCTGTTGGCCGAATTCGGCGCCGACGTCATCAAGATAGAGCCCCCCGAAGGCGGCGATCCGCTACGCGCTTGGCGAAAGCTGCATAAAGGAACTTCGCTCTGGTGGTACGCGCAGGCGCGCAACAAAAAATCCATCACCGTTAATCTCAAATCGCCTGAAGGTCAGGACATCGTTCGCCGATTGGCGCGCGAGGCGGACATCATCGTTGAAAATTTTCGGCCGGGCGCAATGGAGAAGTGGGGCCTGGGTTACGAGCAACTGGCCAAGGAGAATCCCGGCCTGATCATGGTGCGGCTGTCAGGGTTTGGCCAAACGGGGCCCTATCGCGATCGCCTGGGTTTTGGCGCTATTGGCGAGTCGATGGGCGGCATGCGCTATGTGACGGGCTACCCGGATCGCGCGCCTGTGCGAGTGGGCATCAGCCTTGGCGATTCGTTGGCGGCAATGTATGGCGTGATGGGCGCTTTGATGGCGCTCCATCATCGCAATGCGAATGGCGGCAAGGGACAGGTCGTCGATGTGGCGCTGTATGAAGCTGTATTCAGCATGATGGAGTCCATGCTGCCGGAGTACGGCATGAGCGGTTTCGTGCGCGAGCGTACGGGCGCGTCGTTGCCCGGCATCGTTCCTTCCAACACCTATGAAACGAAAGACGACAAATACGTGGTCATCGGCGCC
>DATLHW010000397.1:0-3609 GCA_035539675.1 Burkholderiales bacterium
GAGTAACGACATAGCAAGGTAAGCAATAGATATGATCACCATCGTTCCTGAACCGCAACTCATCACTGTTACTGCTTTCGCTGAATTCACCCTGGCGGACTATAAGGAGTTCGAGGCGGCCGCCCTTGCGGCGCTCGCGGCCCATCAGAAGCCGAATCTATTGTTCGATCTTAGCGAGATGGTCGGATACACCGTGGACGTCGCGTGGGAGGAAATTCAATTCAGTCGTCAACATGCGCAGGATTTTCTCAAGGTCGCAGTCGTGACGACCGATCAATGGATGATCTGGAGCGCATGGTTATCGCAGCTTTTTGTGGAATCGGATATCGAGGTCTTTGAGGATGTTGATAGCGCGCTTGCTTGGTTGAATGAGGAGTTGGTTTAACGGTGGAATACGGAACACTTGTCTCTACGGATGTCGTGGCTGAACATTTGAGCGATCCGAATTGGGTCATCTGCGATTGTCGGCATGACCTGATGGATATCAACGCTGGGAGACGCGCTTACGAGGAATCTCATCTTCCCGGCGCTCATTTTCTGCATTTGGATGAAGATCTTTCCGGCGTTAAAACGGGGCAGAATGGTCGCCACCCGTTGCCCGAGCCGGAATCCTTGGCGGCAAAGCTGGGGAGATTGGGCATTAACGACGCCACGCAAGTCATTGCCTACGATGCGCAGGGCGGTGTTTTCGCTGCGCGTCTGTGGTGGTTATTGCGTTGGCTTGGGCATGCGGCCGTGGCGGTGATGGACGGCGGCGTGCCTCAGTGGATAGCCGAGCGCAAGCCGCTCGCTAAAGAACCGCCCAGCGTACGCCCGGCCCTTTTCGAACGCAGACCCGGCGTTCTGCCTGTTAACGCTACATTCGTGCTGACGCATCTGGACGGTAAGGGGATGCAACTCGTCGACGCCCGTTCTCCTGATCGATTTGCTGGCCAGAACGAGACGCTTGATCCGGTAGCGGGTCACATACCCACCGCTTTGAATCGATTCTTCAAGCTCAATTTGGATGAGCAAGGTCGTTTCAAATCGTCCAACGTGCTGCACGACGAGTTCGCTGCGCTCCTTGCTGATCGGAGCCCAAAAGAAGTGGTCCATCAATGCGGGTCAGGTGTTACCGCATGCCATAACCTGCTGGCGATGGAGCATGCCGGGCTCGCTGGATCTCGGCTCTATCCTGGCTCCTGGAGCGAGTGGTGCGCGGACTCCGGGCGACCAATCGCTTAATCATCAGATGGTGTGATCAAGGTTGCCGGATGCACTTTGCTGCCAATAATTTCTATTACTTTATGCCGCGCAGATTCCCCGCGTAGTAAGCGAACCTGCTTCGTTGGCACGGCAAAAACTTCAGCAATAAAGCTTAGTAGCGCGGCGTTGGCCTTTCCTTCAACAGGCGGCGCCGCGATTCTGACCTTGAGCGAATCGCCGTGCAGTCCAACGATTTCGCTTCGCTTGGCGCCTGGCTGCGCATGGACGGTAATGGTCAACGCATCAAGCGACGGCGTTATTCGGAACCATGACTCGTTCATATGGGATGGACGAAGAGATGCATTTATTAGCTGATCTGGTGCTTGTCGCCCATGCGCTGATCGCCTTGTTTATAGTCTTGGGGCTTTTCGCAATTTGGATAGGCGTTTGGTTGAATTGGACGGCGATAAGGAACCGAACGTTTCGATTGCTCCACTTGATCGCCATTTGCTTTGTTGCATTCACTTCCCTCATCGGCGTTGCTTGTCCTCTGACAATCCTGGAGGACTGGTTGCGCACAGGGGCTATCGGATCGCAGGGATTCATTCAGCGGTGGGTGGGAAGGGTGCTCTATTATGATTTTCCTGTTTGGGCGTTTACATTTGCCTACGTGCTCTTTGCATTGATGGCGGCGCTTACATGGCGGTATGCGCCGCCGTTCAAAAAGAAGACTTAGGATCGTGTACGACATAATTTCCCGATTTAGACAAGTCTGATGGGGTGCGATACGTACCCGGAGGGCACAAGAGGCGCTTAGCTCCGAAGCGCGGTGTAGCCAGACTACATAAGCGAGGTGCAACGCTGTAGCGCACCCGTCAGGCGCAGGATAAATCGGGAAATTATGTTGTACACGATCCTTACGCCTTTCCGCTACCCACGCGCGCCTCGGTTCCCTCGCGCAATTTGCGAATATTCGCCCGATGTCGCCAAACCATTAGCGCCGCCATGATGAGTACGGCTGCGAAAGTTGAGCCGAAGCCAAAAAAGTGTATGGCAATGAGCGGCGATCCGATTGCGGCGGCGATGGAGGCGAGAGACGAAATGCGGCTGAAGTAAAAGACGATCAGCCAGATGACTAACGCGCCGAGGCCGAGCAGCGGCGTGAGCGCGAGCAATACGCCCAAGGCTGTCGCCACGCCTTTTCCGCCCCGAAAACGATGAAATACCGGAAACAGGTGACCGAGAAAAACCGCCAATGCAACGGCCGCAATGACGTCTCGATGCAATTCGAACTCTGGCGCAAGTGCGGACGCCAGCCAAACAGCGACTCCACCTTTGGCGGCGTCGCCGAGGAGCGTTAGCAGCGCCGCGAATTTGTTGCCTGTGCGTAGTACATTGGTTGCGCCTGGATTGCCTGATCCATAGGTGTGTGGATCGGGAAGGCCGGCGAATTTGCTTACCAGCACCGCAAAGGAAACGGAGCCAATAAGATAAGCTGCCAAAATGAATGCTGTTGCGGTCATGTCACATACCCTAAAATACGTCAACCTCTGAGGGGTTCCCTCGCACTCAGGAACCTTATCCGAATCTTCTTGGACAAATAATCGAATTTACTCGCGCTTACCCGCGCGCCCACTCATGGACATCCTTTATATCAGCGAACTCAAAGCAGAGGCGAATCTCGGCGTTTATGCTTGGGAAAAACGCATGCCTCAAACAGTAGAACTCAACATCGAGTTCGCCATCCCAAATTCGAAAGCGAGCGAGACGGATAACATCGCCGACACCATTGACTATGCGGTTGTCGTGGATCGCATTCGTAGCGAGCTTTCCGCCAATCGCTTTGAACTGCTGGAAGCCATGGCGGAGTTTATCGCCAATTTGCTGCTTCATGAATTCGGTTCGCCCTGGGCCAAGATAAATATCGCGAAGATTGGCATGATTCGGCAAGTGAAAAAAATTGGCATTACCATTGAACGGCGTCGCGGCTGATAAGTAGTTGTGCAAAAGTTTTCCAGCAAGGCGCGTCGACGCAGACAGTACACAGTTAGTACGGCAAGGAGACGCAACGCCGCTGGAAGACTTTTGCACAAGTACTTATTTGGTTTCTATTCTTTAACCACGCGGATGATGTTGTTCATGCAATTTCTTCAATCGTTCGCGAGCCACGTGAGTATAAATTTGCGTGGTGGTGATGTCAGCATGCCCTAGTAGCAGTTGCACCACGCGCAAATCCGCGCCATGGTTGATGAGGTGCGTGGCGAAGGCGTGTCTTAAGGTATGCGGGGAAATTGCCTGACTGATTCCGCTGGCAAGCGCATAGCGTTTGATCAAATGCCAAAATGATTGCCGGGTCATGGCGCCGCCACGCGCGGTGACGAAAACAGCATCCGAGAGTTGTCCCGAAAGAATGTGCTGGCGCGC
>DATLHW010000398.1:0-6573 GCA_035539675.1 Burkholderiales bacterium
CCGAGGGCGTCATAGTCGTAACGCGTCGTTTGCCCCAGGGCGTTGGCGATCGAGGTCAGTTGACCGGCCGCGTTATAGGCGTAACGCGTGGTTTGTCCCGCCGCGTCGGTATAGGTCAACGGCCGATGCCGGGGATCGTACGTCAACTGCGCGATCGTCGCCAATCCCGCGGCAGTTTGTTGTCTGATCGCGATGAGGTCGACTTGATTGGCGGCGTATTCCATTTGCGTGTGACGGCCGAGCGGATCGGTCATGCCGGTCAGGTTGCCGAGGCCGTTGTAGCTGTATTGCGTAAGCTGCGTGACGCCGTCGTCCAGCACGCGGGCGCGCCGGATGGGCTTGTCGAGACTGCCGATCACCGCCGTGCCGAGGCCGCCATTGGGCTGGCCGGGATAGTTGAACCAGATCCGGCTTTCCAGCGGATATTTGATGCTTTCGATGGTGTTGGCGGTGACGTTGACGTTGGTGTCCGAATGCGTCCAATGCTTGATTCTCGCCTGGGTATAGTCGCCCGCGGCGGACCGATAGGCGTGTTTGTCCCAGTAGAAGGTGTTCCGCCCGCTCATGAAGATGTTGAACGGCGCGACGATGCCTTGGGGGATCAAGCTGGCGGGCTCCGAATCGGCGATGCCGGGCGCTTGCTGGCGGTACTCCAAGCGTTCGGTATGGCCCAGCGGATCGGTCGCTTGCAGGTAACGCTGGTTACCGTTGTCGCCAAAATCGAACCGGGTCACGCCGTAAGGCGTTGTCATGGCGTTAATCAGCGATGACCCGTTGTACTGGAATTGCGAGGTTAACCCGAGCACGTCGGTGATTGCGGTTAAGCGGCCGCTGTTGTCGTATTGCAATTGCGCGCTGCGGCCGAAGGGATCGGTGATTGTGGTCACCAATAGCGGCCAGCCCGGCATTTGATAGGAGAACGTCGTGTTCCGCCCGGTGGCGTCCGTCAAGGCGGTCAAGCGCATCTGGGCGTCGTAATTCAGCGCGAGCGTGTTGCCGGCGGCATCGACAATATGGGTAAGAAACACCAATCGAGGGTAAAGCGGCGCGCCATTCGATTGACCATAGATTTCCACCGAGCCATCGGCGAGTCGTCTTTCATAGCGAATCGGATTGGATGCGGTTTTAACGAGAACCGATCCGTCGGCGCGGTCGGTTTTATAAGCCCCCGATCCGCTGTTGTAGCCCGTATAGCTGACGCTGCCGCCGCCAGCTACGTAACGGGTGACGTTGGCGTTGCCGACGCCGGGATTATCCTGAATGAAGGAGAGCCAGTTCAATGTCCATTTGGGACCGACATTGAAGAAACTGAAGTTGGCGGGCTGACTGGCCTCCCGCTGGTTATAGGTGAGGGTTACGAAGGCGGCCGGTCCTTTGGGCGGGCGATAGCCCACCGGGGTGTCGCTCAGATTGAGGCTGACGGTCATTTCGGTGAAGTTGTAGCCACACATGCCACGATTGCAGTCCCCGGGTTTCGCCTTGTCGTCCTGCGGCGTCGTTGCCGAGGGCATGCTGCTGCCGGTAAAGCCCATGCCGCGAATGGCGCCCGCTTCCGCCAGGGTCACTTCACGAAATCCTTTGACGGCCGCAGCAGTGGGAATCAAAAAGTAGCCGCTGCTTTCCGACGCCAAGGCGTCGCGGGTGATCCACAGATCGTCGCCGAAGGTCGGATCTTTCACATGGTAGTAGTCGCCTTGCTTGCCAACGATGGCGGCGAAATGGCTGATCTTCCAATGGACCAGCGCCGGAATAGGAATCTCGGCATGGCTGTCGCGATGAACCAGCCGGTAGGAAAGTTTCGCTTCATTGGCGAGCTTGGCGACTTCCGCCAGCGATACGCCTTGCTTTCCGGAGCGATAAGCATCGATAAATTGAACGCTGGATGCGGTCGCGCCCGTCGATAGCAATAGATTTTTTAACGCCATCGGACCACACAGATAAGCCACGCCGGGCTCATGACTCATTTTCCAGAGACCTTGTTTCGCGCCGTCATACGCTTCGGTGGCGGGGCCAGACAACGCCCGTTGACTCGTGGAATCAAATAACGCCGTCAGCCGGTCGGCATGTCCAATTCTTGCGTGCATGCGCAACAATTCGCCCAGCGCGCGATCAACCATGGCTTTGGCTTTCGGTTCCGTGGCGGCGGAGCCGGCTTTCCATGCGTCCTCCCAGGCGTTAATCGCTTTTGAGAAATGTCCGGTCTGGTAATACGCCAGGCCCAGGTTGGTCGATATCGCCGCACGCCAAGCTGTATTCGGATATTGCTTAAGCAGAGGATCGAACGCGGTGAAATGCGGGGCGCCGGGCGTCTGCCGATAGCCGGCGATGGCTTCGGCTAAAAGTTTGTCTTCTTCGGGAGAGGTGGGCCCAGTGGCGACAAAGGGTTCTTCGAATCCCGGCGCGATTCGGATCTGTGATGTCTGAATGGTCGTTGAGGAAACGGATGTTGCGGTAGCGAAGCAGGGAATCAGCAAAGCGGTTGCGACGAGGACAAGTGCGCAACGTGACACGACAGGGGGGCAAAACATGCTTTCTCCTTGTTATTAAGACACCCCCTCGAGTGTTTTTCTCAACGCGACTATTTGTTCTTGGAATAAGACGAATTCTTTGATTCGTGTTTTTGAGGCCTGTCGCTGGTCGATAATCTAGCGACAGAAAATCAATCACGAATATGAGATATCGCACAAAATCAAACCCGCGCTTTGTTGGTAGGGCTTGCCGTACTACTTGCACTGTCCCCGCCCCGCCGTCGCGTTCTCGTTTGATTTTGGATCGGAACGAACGCCAAGAAATATCCGAACAAGTTTTCGGAGCACACGGATTAGACGGTTAGGCGATATATGGCTCAAGTTGTGGCTATAACGCCCTCTCCCTTGAGTGCATTATTGATCTTTGCATAAATCATGACGTCACCACAGTTCAGCCTGCTTCCAGCAAGCGGCGACAATAGAATCGCGATGCTGGGCGCTGCGCAGACGGTTGCGGGCGGTGTGCTTAAGTTCGTCAATCGTGTCGGGGCAAAAGTTCGCCAGCGCATGGCGCTTGAGCCATGCCCACAAATACTCTACGGGGTTGAGGTCTGGACTATAGCCAGGCAGGAAGGTCATCTGGATTACGCCGTTGGTGCTGTCGAGATAGTCGCGCACGAGATGACTTCGATGTTGCGTTGCGCCGTCCCAAATGATCATCAATGGTCGTTTGAGGTGGGCGCGCAGGGCTTTAAGAAACTCCACGACATGATGGCTTTTGAGCGGACCATCGTACAAACGAAACAGGCAATTGCGGCGAGTCAATCCGGCGATGGCGGAAACATGATTCCAGTTGAAATGAAATTGAATGACTGGGGTTTTCCCTTTCGGCGCCCACGTGCGAACCCGCGTAGGCCGTTCCGACAAACCGGATTCGTCGATGAAGACGATCAATCGGCGCTGGGCGGCGCACTTTTTTTAAGCGCAGGCCACGTCTTGCGCTTCCATGCCAACACCGCCGCCTCGCCGCGCTCGATCGCGCGCCGGTCGGGCCGTTGCGGCGAGAAGCCGAGCGCATCCAAAACGCGCCAGACATGCGCCTCGCTGTACGCCACGCCAAAGCGGCGCTCAATCAGCAGACGCACGCGCTTGAGCGTCCAGAGCGCCGTCCCGAAACCGTGTTCGATCGGCGATTGCAACAGCGCTCGACGCAACTGTTCGCGTTGCCTGTCGTCGAGCAACGCCGGCCGTCCTTTGGCCATCGCGCATAACGCTTCAATGCCGCCTTCGTCGAGCCGCGACTGCCACGTATATACCGTCTGCCGCGCAACGCCGACCTGCTTCGCCACCTCCGCAGGCGACTTGCCGGCCAATAGCAAGCGTCCTGCGCGCACTCGTTTCTTCGCCGCTTCGTTCAATTCGCCTGTCATGCCAAACCCTTTTGTTCATCGCATTCGACAAACAACGCATGACAACAAATTCGGTTGTCATTATTTATGCAAGTCTCAATAGTATCTACACAAGTCGGCGTTAAGCTCCCCTTCCCTTTTCAACGTAACGTCGTAAAAGATGCTTCACGCGCTATTCGATACGCAAATGGTTGTTATGTCATTCTGAGCGATAGCGAAGAATCTGCTGTTACGGTGGCTCAACGGGCGGTGAACAGCAGATTCTTCGTCGTGCCGCCTCAGAATGACAGGTTTTACTAGTGTGCATCTCATCGAAAATCGACTTGTGTTGATACCAATGCACTCAAGGGAGAAGGACTAAACGTAAGCCTCTTTGCCTTGTTCGCTTCATAACGGCAATGCCGCCTGCCTTCGGCCGATAATTAATTTATAAGTCGCAGAATTTTCCTGGTATCGTTTTCTTTCGTTCGAAAATAAGGCGAGCTTGAGAACAATGACAACCTCTCTACCAGACGCTGCGCTCCGTATTCGAGAAGGAATTCGCGCCGCCACCGCCGGCCTGATCGGACGCGAACAACTAGCCGAGTTGATGGTGCTCGCAGCAGTCGCGCAAGAACACTTGCTTGTCATCGGCCCCCCAGGGACAGCGAAAAGCGCGGTCGTTCGCCGAGTTGCCCAAGCATTGGGAGGCCGCTACTTCGAATATCTTCTCGGGCGCTTCACGGAGCCAACCGAATTGTTCGGGCCTGTCGATCTGAGAAAGCTTCGTGAAGGCACCGTGGAGACCGATCCCGCCGGCATGCTGCCCGAAGCGGACATTGCGTTTCTGGATGAAGTCTTTCTCGGTTCGACCGCCATTCTCAATACGCTGTTGGGCATCCTCAATGAACGCCGCTTTCGACGCGGGCATACCAACATTCAATGTCCTCTGCGTGTCTGCGTAGGCGCTGCGAATGGATTGCCCGATGATGAAGCGTTATCCGCCTTCGCTGATCGATTTCTACTGCATCTATTCATCGACCCTGTTCCAGATCATCAACTGGAAGCAATGCTGGCCGGCGGCTGGCAAGCGGAACAGCAGGTCGTTGGTCACTGTGCGGACATGGCGCATCTGGACACGTTATGCCATTCGGTAAAGGACGTTCGTTTGGATGAAGTGCGCGGCGCCATCGCCAACATCGTACGGACTTTACGGCAGGCGGGTCTCATACTTTCCGATCGCCGTATTGTGAAGTCGCAGCGGCTCGTTGCGGCGGCAACAGTGCTGGCGGGACGCACCACCGCTACAGACGCAGACCTTTGGCCAATACTCTACGCCCTCCCCACTAAGGAGTCGCAACTAAGCGCGCAGGAAACATTACGCGACCTCCTTGCCAACGCGGCCAATCACACCTTGCACGCGGCCGTGGAAGAGGCGGTGCTACAGCCGCGCTCCAGGGTCTCGCGATTATCCGAAGCGGCAGAGGATTGCCTTGCTAACGCCAACGACGCCAAGACATTTCGCTCACGGGCGGAAGCGTTACTGCGAGAAATGGATGCGAACTTCACTTCGGACACTTTGCCTGCCGACTTGGCGGCGCAACGAACTCGCCTCGCAAACGCGCTGACACAAGCAACATGAACTGGGCATGGGAGCTTGCCGCCGAGCCCAACGAGCCTGGGGCGGCAATCGGGATAGGCGCGGCGTGTGGGATGTTGTTGGTCCGATTGTTTGCATTGCCCGATTCGCAACGCGCGGCGCTTTCAATAACAGCGAATCGGGACATGCTTGCCGTAATTGGCGCTCCCGAGTATTTGCCGTGGGCGCCCGGCGTCCGCTACGCAGCGCCATGCGCGGAGGCGCCTGCTCTTTGGCTACCGACCACGCATCGGCCGACTGTTCCGACTGACTTGTTAGCGCGAGCGATTCTTCGTCGTCATAACCGTTCGCCAATCTTGTTATGGCCGGAGCCGTCGTGGATCATTCCGCTGGATCGTCAGTTACCGATGACAGAGGCATTGTTGAAACGCATCAAGCGCGATTTCTAGCAAGCTGGAGGAATAACCTTTCCCTATGCAACTGCCGCCCTCCCTTCAACCATGGCGCCTTTGGCTCGATTGGTTCTCCCCCGACCTCACGCCAGCAATCGGTAACTTACTGCTGCGTTTGAACCCTCTTGTAGGTCAGTATCGAACCGAAACCAGCATGGGGATACACGAACCCGATGGCATTAGTGACCTGCGCCGCCGCGGTTCGTATGAGCGTCTTTTGATTTCAGAATGGGCGGTGGCGGACGCGGCGCCCGATGAATTCTTCCGTCGCGCCGCCACCGGTGAGCATCTCTTTCTGGCAGTTGGTGAAAAGGTGAGAAAAGCAGAGCGCCGCACGATCGCGCTTTTCGATGTCGGCCCGCTACAACTCGGCGCGCCGCGCCTTGCCCACATCGCGCTATGGATACTTCTCGCCCGCCGAGCGGCTGAAATGAACGCGCGATTCGCCTGGGGCGTCACGCAGGCGCCGGGTGAATTGTTCGACGCCGATTCGCCGGACATGCTGAAACGTCTGCTACACGCGCGCTCACTGACCACGGCTTCGCCCAAGCACTGGCAAGAGTGGCTGACATGGGCCACGACACAATCTCAGACGACAGGCGAGTGGTGGGATGTCGGACAAAGCGATGTGGAGTCGCTGATCTCCACGCATCAATTCTCAGCGA